>JANMDL010000705.1:0-25448 GCA_031376295.1 Chitinophagales bacterium | reverse complement strand
CGTATGCTTTGGTCGCATACAATACCTGCCAGTGCTATTACAGTAATGCCTGTTGTACCACCTCCAATGTCAATAATCATGTTACCAACCGGCTCCTCCACATCAATACCAATACCCAAAGCTGCGGCCATGGGCTCATGCAGCAGGTATACTTCCTTGGCGCCTGCCTGCTCTGCACTGTCTCTTACAGCACGTTTTTCCACTTCCGTGATGCTGCTGGGTATACAAATCATCATGCGCCAGCTTGGTGCAAACAGTGGTTTTTTTGGGTAGATCATCTTGATCATTTCCCTTATCATCAGTTCGGCGGCGTTAAAGTCTGCTATCACACCGTCTTTCAGCGGGCGAACGGTGCGGATGCTTTCATGGGTTTTTTCATGCATCATCAATGCTTTTTTGCCCACTGCCAAAATGTTTTTCGGGTTGTTTCTGTCGAGTGCTACAATTGAGGGTTCGTTTACCACTACCTCGTCGTTATGGATAATAAGGGTATTTGCAGTACCCAGGTCAATTGCTATTTCCTGTGTAAAAAAATTAAAAAGGCCCATCGTTGATTGTGAAAAATGGAATGTAAATAATGTAAGCAAAGTTGATGTAAATAATTTGAATTAACAACGGCAAATTTTTTATTTTTCAACATTTTAAGGATTTTTTTTGTTTTGCCCGGCGGGGTAGTTTTGGCAGAGAAAACGAACCGGCTAACATGTTTAGCAAAGCAGTGCCAAAGAATGAGTGGTTTACAGAGAAAATCTCCTCAATTATTTAGCATTTTTTGTGTTTTATGCCTATTCAGCAGTGTTTTGCAGGCACCAAAAAATACAGGCTATTCGTTTACGTTAGCATCATTTTTTCTGAATTCGAAACCGATATCACTGCGGAAATAAATGTCTTCAAAATAGAGTTGTTCGACGGCATACAGTGATTGCTCGGCTGCTTCACCAATATTATCTCCAAATGAGGTAACGGCTATTACGCGGCCGCCATTGGTAATCACTTTGCCATCGTGCAGTTGTGTACCTGCGTGAAACAGCATAGTGCCTTCTATTGCCGGCTTGTCCATACCCGCAATTTCAAAGCCCTTTTTAAATTCACCGGGATAACCTCCACTCACTGCCATTACAGCTACGGCAGCCCTGTTATCGGTATGTATAGTAACCGTATTCACCTGCTTTTTTGCTGCTGCCAGCAACAGTTCGCAGAGGTCGTTTTTTATGCGTGGTATCACTACTTCCGTTTCCGGGTCGCCCATGCGGCAGTTGTATTCTATCACTTTTGGTTCACCATTATTGACCATCAAGCCAATAAAAACAAATCCGCAATAGTCCAGCTTATCCTTCTGCAGTCCCTCAATAGTTGGTTCAATAATCCTGGTACGCACTTTTTCCATAAAAGCAGTATCGGCAAATGGCACGGGGCTTACAGCGCCCATTCCGCCTGTATTTAAGCCGGAGTCGCCATCGCCCACTCTTTTATAATCCTTGGCCTCGGGCAATACCACATAGTTTTCACCGTCTGTGAGCACAAAAACACTCAGTTCAATCCCTTCCAGAAACTCTTCAATCACCACGGTTCTTCCTGCCTCACCAAATTTATCATGCTGTACCATCAGTTCAAACTCGGCCAGGGCTTCTACCTGGTTACTGCATATCAATACACCCTTACCTGCTGCAAGCCCATCGGCTTTAAGCACAATGGGTATGCTATGATTGCAGATATATTCCACCCCTTCGGTATAATTGGCTGCATTAAACTCCCTGTAAGCTGCTGTGGGTATACCATGCCGCTGCATAAATGCCTTAGCGAATGCCTTACTTCCCTCTAACTGTGCAGCGCTTTTTGAAGGGCCAATAACGCCATGCCAGTCACCTGCGAAAGGATTGCTTTTGTGTACGTTTACAAAATAATCCTGCAAACCATTTACCAATGGTTCTTCGGGGCCAACAATCACCATATTGATGCCCTGCTCCCGGCAAAACTTTTCCTGCGTCTCAAAATCGTTGATGCTGATGGATACATTAATGCCGCAACAGGCTGTGCCTGCATTGCCCGGGGCTATATAAAGCTTGTTGCAAAGCGGACTTTGCTTTAATTTCCACGCAATAGTATGTTCACGCCCGCCGGAGCCAATTAAGAGGATATTCATGTACTGCTTACAATATTTACTGCTTGTAATAAAATTGCGAGTGCAATTTATGTGTGAAAATGATAGCTGGAGCATTTATTTTGTTAACGGTAAAAAAAAATTTACCCGCTTTTTTTGTAGTTGGCAGTACAATTTTGGCGCTTCAATAAAGATTTTGTGTATTTTGAGCCATTAAAACAATACTAAAACCAACTGAAATGAGTGAAAATGTAAAACTTGGCAAACATCCCAAAGCCTTATATATTTTGTTTTTTACTGAAATGTGGGAGCGTTTTGCATATTATTTAATGGTTGGTATCCTGTTTCTGTACCTGATTGATACAACAACCGGTGGGAAAGGATTTTCACAAAATATCGGTGCTGATATAGTAGGTAGTTTTATTGCACTGGTTTATTTAACCCCATTTATTGGTGGCTTAATTGCAGACCGCATCCTGGGTTATACAAAATCTATTTTTCTTGGTGGTACAATGATGGCCCTGGGATATTTCTGTTTGGCGATACCCGGAAATACAGCTTTGTTTGCCGGACTGGCTTTGATTATTGTGGGTAATGGCTTTTTTAAACCAAATATTTCCACCCTGCTTGGTAATATTTATAACAGACCGGATTTGCAACCTTTAAAAGACAACGCCTATAATATCTTTTACATGGGTATTAACATAGGTGCATTTATCTGCAATTTCGTAGCCGCTTACTTAAGGAACGAATATGGCTGGGGGTATGCTTTTGCTGCTGCAGGTGTTGGATTAGTGATTGGCATGATCATTCTGGCTGTAAATATAAAATCTGTGAAATATGCAGATGTTAAAAAACCCGTACAGGCAGAAGACATGTCGTTGGGTCAGATTTTTGGGTATGTATTTTTACCGGCATTAATTGCGGCGGCGATAGGTTGGTATCTGCCTGCTAAGCTCTTTGGGGGCACATTGATGGGCACTCAGGCTAATGATGCCTTTATATTTGCCTGCTTACCAATTATAGCATTTTATGTATCGCTATTTGTAAAAGCAAAAGGACAGGATAAAAAAGGGATTGGGGCATTACTATTCATTTTTGCTGTAAGTATTGTATTCTGGACTATTTATAACCAAAATTCAACCGGGCTTACCCTTTGGGCAGAGAAGCATACAGACAGGGTTGCTTCTGAAACTACTGCAAAGATTACCGGCAGTATATTCCCGCTGCAGGAAGTAACTGATACACCGAGGCTGGTGAATAAGGTGGATCAATTTTTTGTAAATGTTAAAGATGATAGCGGTAAAGTGGTGCAAACAATGGGGCCGGATCCATATTTTAACAATGTGCCTAAAGATCAATGGCCAAACGGAAAAAATGTAAAACTGATAAACACCGAACTATTCCAATCCATTAATCCATTATTCATTGTATTGTTAACGCTTGTATTTGTTCCGTTTTTTGATTACCTGCGAAAACGGGGAAAGGAGCCTACCACGGCTTCAAAATTTGCAATGGCCCTATTTATATCAGGATTATCAGCATTGGTGATGGTTTTTGCCATCATGTCTGTTCCATCTATTTATGGTTATAAAGCAGCGCCTGTGTGGTTGTGGGGCACTTATTTTGTGTTTACAATCAGTGAGATTTTTTTAAGCCCGATTGGCTTATCCCTGGTTTCAAAACTTGCCCCGGCCAGGCTTACCGCTTTAATGATGGGAGGATGGTTCCTGTCAACATCAATCGGCGGCAAAGTTGCGGGTGTGATGACAGGTTTTTGGGATGATTTTACTGACAAAAAAATGTTCTTTTTGATTTTAGTGATAGCTGCATTCATTGGTGGTATACTAATTTATTCCAGGTTAAAATCCTTTAACCAGATTTTGAAAGACAAAACCGGTTCAGCATAAAAAAGACTTTTTTACAAAAGGCGATACTGTTTGGTATCGCCTTTTTATTTATCTTACTTATTCAAAACTAACATTGCATGTCTGAGAAAAAACTATTTCAACCATTTGTGTCTCCTCAAACCATTATGAAGGAGCTTACAGTAAAATCTATATTGCTTGGCAGCTTGTTTGGGGTGATTTTTGGTGCCGCCACTGTTTACCTGGCACTTAAAGCAGGCCTGACTGTTTCTGCTTCTATTCCAATTGCGGTAATTGCGATTACGTTGGGACGCAGATTTTTCAAAACCACTATACTGGAAAATAATATTATACAGACAACAGGTAGTGCCGGTGAGAGTATTGCCGCTGGTGTGGCATTTACATTGCCTGGTTTTTTGTTTCTTTCTTCCCCTGACAGCGCATCGTATTTTAATTACCTCACTATTCTTATCCTTGCTATCGTTGGGGGTATGCTGGGCACTTTATTAATGGTACCGCTAAGAAAAGCTTTAATTGTAAACGAACATGAAACTTTACCTTACCCTGAAGGAACCGCCTGCGGAGATGTTTTAAAAGCCGGCGAAAAAGGCGGTGATTTTGCCAAAACTGCATTCTGGGGCCTGGGCGTTGCATTCAGTTATGCTATTTTACAAAAGATATTGCATGTGATTGCAGAAACTCCTTTCTGGATAACAAAACAAACAAATAAATTTTTCCCTTCAGCAAAATTAAGTGGCGAAATAACACCGGAATATCTGGGTGTAGGCTATATTATAGGCCCACGTATAGCCGGCGTGCTTGTTGCCGGCGGTGTGCTAAGCTGGTTGGTTTTGATACCGCTTTTATCATCCATTGTGCCTGCAGACACCATTGCCATTCAACTGAATAAGCTTGGCTACCTGGCTGATATTACAAAAGATGGAGGCAAGGGCGGATGGAATGCGGCAACACATACTTTTAATGATTATTCCGCTGCTATTTATTATGCTTTTATTCGCCAGATTGGTGCAGGAGCGGTTGCGGCCGGTGGTATTATCACTTTAATTAAAACTGTGCCAACCATCGTAAAATCTATAAAGGGAAGTGTTACCTCTATAAAAAACAATGCTGGTGAAACCAATAGTGTGTTAAGGACAGAAAGGGATTTGAGTTTAAAAGTTGTAGGAATTGGAAGTCTGGCACTTGTTGCATTGATTGCCATATTACCCCAGGTACCCGGTGATAGTATTTTACAAAAATTATTGATAGGTATTTTAGTGCTGATATTTGGCGCATTATTCGTAACTGTTTCTTCAAGAATAGTTGGTTTGATAGGTTCTTCCAATAACCCCATCAGCGGAATGACCATTGCCACGGTGATGGGAACGAGTTTAATTTTTATTGCTGTAGGCTGGACGGGTAAAACCTATGAACCGCTTGTTTTGGTAGTGGGTGGAATGATCTGTATCGCTGCTGCAAATGCCGGAGCAACCTCACAGGATCTGAAAAGCGGGTACATTGTTGGAGCTACACCCCGTAACCAGCAAATTGCATTATTTATAGGTGCAATAGTGTCTTCCATCGTTATTGGTATTACTATAAAATATTTAGATAAACCCAATAGCGAAATGATTGCCCAGGGGATTAACCATGCGATTGGTACTGAAAAATACCCGGCACCTCAGGCCACCTTAATGGCCACTTTAATTAAAGGCATCCTGTCTTTTAATTTAGATTGGCAATTTGTTTTTGTTGGCGTTTTTGTTGCAGTAGTAATGGAATTATGCGGTATCAGGTCACTAAGTTTTGCTGTAGGGGCATACCTGCCATTATCAACAACTTTACCAATTGCCATTGGTGGTGCTATTAAAGGTTTGGTTGACAAAAAGAAGAAAAAAGAAGGTATTGAAACAAACCCCGAGGAAGATGAACTTGGTAAAGGAAGTTTATTTGCAACCGGGTTGGTTGCAGGCGGGGCAGTTGCAGGCGTTGTTATTGCATTTATAGTAGGCAGTGATAGTGGTGAAAAACTGCTGAACAAAATAAGCATGGAGGGGACTATAAGCAGTGGCATTGGTATGAATATGTATTATTTACTTGGTGTCCTTTTCTTTGCAGCTATGGGTTGGATATTGTATAAAACAGCAATGAAAAAATAAATATAAGACTCAGTAATTCAGTTGTTGTATTTTTAATTATTAGTAAAACAAAAAGCTGTCATCGGATTGACAGGTGTTATAGTATGAAAATATTAATATTCTTTATCCATGCAATTTATTGGCTTGGAATATTCATTATTCCTGCAGGCATCATTTGTTTTATTTCTTTATGGCTGTATATTGATAATGATATCAACCTGTTCTTTGCAATACTATTAAGTTTAATAGGAATAGCATCCGGAATATTACTGGCTGAGTATATTAGAAGGCATTATGGTCTGAATAATTTTTTCAGCAGAATCTCTTCAACACCCGATGTTGCAAACAGAAACGAAGGCATCTGAGTTATAAACTAAAAAAAAATTATCACTTTTTTATAATTTATCATGGCAAATAAACATCCTAAAGCCCTCCCCTTTCTTTTTTTCAGCGAAATGTGGGAGCGGTTTGGCTACTACCTGATGATTGGTATTTTTTTACTGTACCTCAAAAATGTGGAGCATGGTTTTGCCATGACCAATACAGATGCATCTGACCTGTACGGTACATTCATCGCCCTGGTTTTTCTTACGCCTTTTATCGGCGGGTTGATTGCCGACCGTTACTGGGGTTACCGGCGGTCGGTAATTGCCGGTGGATTAATGATGGGTGCCGGTTACTGCCTGATGGCAGTACACAGTCTGCCGATGCTTTACCTGAGCATGACGTTGGTGATTTTGGGCAATGGTTTTTTTAAACCAAACATCTCTACCCTGCTGGGCAATTTATACAATACCCCTGAATTTATACACCGGAAGGATGCAGGTTACAATATCTTTTACATGGGTATCAATATCGGGGCATTTATCTGTAATTTTTTTAGTGCGGCCATAATTATTGTGTGGGGCTGGAAGTATGCTTTTGTTGCTGCAGGCATCGGTATGTTCCTGGGTGTTATTATTTTTATGATGGGTACCAGGCATTACGCTTATGGCGATGTGCGCAAACCCATGAACAAAGAAGACATGCCTTTTTCCAGGATTGTAATAACCATTTTTATTCCGGCAATTATTGCTGGTGTATTGGGGTGGCTTGTAAAAGGTACATTCAGCCCGACAAACCCCGATAGTTCAATTTTCGGTTCTGATTCTACTGATGCTTTTATTTTTGCCTGTATTCCGGTTATCGGTTTTTATGCCTCGCTTTATTTCAGGGCAGCAGCATCGGAGAAAAGGCCCATTGCTGCTTTACTGGCCATATTTGCAGCGGTTGTTATGTTCTGGGCAGTGTTTAAGCAAAACGGAACGGCACTCACCATTTGGGCCGATAATTTTACTGACAGGCAGGTTAGCGGTACCACCGGTGATGTCTTCCGGGGATTAAAACAAGCCGAGGATGTTACTTACAAAAAAGATTCGGTGAATTTATATGACGGATTATTCAGGATACAAAAGCAGGATGGCAAAGTAATTAAAGAATACAATTACCCGGCTTACTTTAAAAATGTAACCGCTGACAATTTACCTGCCGATGGTGGCAAAGCCACGCTGTGGTCAACACCAATCAGTCAATCTATCAACCCGGGATGGGTAATTTTATTAACGCCGCTGGTGCTTGCATTTTTTGCATTTTTGAGAAGAAAAGGGAAAGAGCCATCTACTGCTACAAAAATCGCTTTTGGCTTATTCATCTCTGCATTGTCGGTTTTAGTAATGGTAGCTGCAGTTAACGTTAGCAGTAATGGTGCCGAAAAAGCCAGTGTTTGGTGGCTGCTTGGTACGTACGGTGTGATAACCATCGGCGAATTGCTGCTAAGCCCAATGGGGTTATCGCTGGTGTCAAAACTAAGCCCGGTTCGCTTAACATCGCTGATGATGGGCGGCTGGTTCCTGGCAACTTCTATCGGCAATAAATTATCCGGCATACTGGCCACCATGTGGGATGGGTATGAAAACAAGGCTAATTTCTTTTGGGTGAATTTTGTATTGCTGATGATTGCCACCTGTATCATTTTTGCCATGCTGAAATGGCTTAATAAGATTATGAAAGAGAAAGGGGTGCAGTAAAGGGATTTGCAGTGTGATTACATAAACCTGGCTTAAAAGAATATTGACTGTTTCTGCGGGTGTATTCTTATACGCTGAACATTTTGTACATTTGATTGTTGACGCTGCGTGTACTAATGACTGCAATTTGCGTACACTCAATTTAAATACCCGTTATAAAACATCATTCCCAGCACCTGGTACCGCCTGATGCATACTATCATAAATATTACCCGGAGTAAAGGTGCTAAATGCCCGCCTAAGCATTACTGATTTTATAAACCTAAAGTTTTTGGCAGCTTTTGATGTATAAAACTGCCGCCAATTATGATACACATAAAAAAAATGCTGCCGCTAACAAAGGCACAGATGAAAAAAATTAATGGAGGGGGTGGATGCAGGGTTAATGGCATCCCTTGCGGCAATACGTGGTGCTGCCCCGGAGAAAGCTGTATCATCATCAATTCGCAGGTGAGGTATTGCACCGCTGACCCGCATCATGAATATGAACCTGGTTAAGCATTTCCTGTAAAGGGGCTACCAAATCCCCGCTAATGCAAGGATGATTTTGTAAACCTAACGTTTTTGACAGTTTTTGATGCATAAAACTGCCGTAATGTATGACACAACATAACAAAGCAGGAAAGCCATTGAGCAGAACAGACCTGCAAAAAATCAAAGGTGGTGCAGCAATGAGTTTTGGCTGCCGCAGAGATGTTTGCACCCGCACGCAACCCTGCTGCCCCGGGCTTATATGTGCACTGCTGCCAATTGCCGGTACCGACATAAGGGGCACCTGCTTTTCACTTGAGGACGACGGCTTTTAGTAGCGGGTGTAAAAAATTGCAGGCAACGGTTCTGTATTAACCGTTGCCTGCTTCTGTTATATAAATTTCATATACTCATATTTCTTACCCAGTACCGCTTTATCATCTGCCCCCAGCCATTTATTGAGTATAGTGGCATATACGTTTTTAAAATCAACTTTGTATTTGAGGTCGCCCTCGTTCAAGTCGGCAAGATTGGCCATGTCGTTCAGTACCCCTTTTTCTTTGAGGCCGCCACTTACAAAAAACATATTATTAGCTGTGCCATGATCGGTACCGCCGCTTGCATTCTGGCTCACCCTTCTACCAAACTCACTGAAGGTCATCAGCAGTACATCATTAAAGCGGTTGTTCTTTTTAAGGTCGCCTGTAAATGCTTTTACGGCATCGCTTATTTCGGTAAATAAACGCTTCTGTGTATTCTCCTGCCCTATATGCGTATCAAAACTGCCAATGCTTACATAGTATACTTTGGTATTGATATCGGAAAGTATGAGAGAGGAGATTGTTTTTAAATTTCTGCCCAGCTCACTGTTTGGATACACTTCTGCCGAAGGGTGCAGCTTGCTCTGCTGGTAAATATAATCTGCTGATGAGATGGTTTCTGCCATAGTTTTATACAGGTAGTCAACCGGGCGCTCATGCTCGTACCGGTGCTGTTTGTTGAGTGCTTTAAAAAATTGCGCCTGCGAGGCGGTGTATAATTTCCTGGGATCAGTCAGTGCAAGGCCCTTTACGTTCTCGCCTTTCAAAGCCAGGCTCAGTACATCATCCATTTCTAATGCCTGCGTGGGTTTGTCACAATTTTTACATTGCGAATCTAAAAACTTACCCAGCCAGCCTGTTGACAAATATTCATTGCTGGCAGATGCGGTATGCCATATATCCATACTGCGGAAATGGCTGCGGTCGGGTTCGGGATAGCCCACACTGTTGAGTATGCCCAGGTTTCCTTCGTCGTACAGGCTTTTAAAAGCAGTGAGTGCCGGATTGAGGCCCACTTCATCAGTAAGTAAGAGTGCCTTATCCTTAGCAATGCCCAGCCTTGGTCTTTCTTTATAATAAATATCGTTACGCACCGGTATTACCGTGTTCAGGCCATCGTTGCCACCACTCATTTGCAGCACCACCAGCACTTTATTGCCAGGGGGTACCATCGGTTTTCCTTCAAATGCCTTTAAAAATTTTGGCACCATAAAAGAAGCCGAAGCCAATGAACCGATTTGTAAAAATTCTCTGCGTTTGATAACCATGTTTTTTCAATTAAGAATTAAAAATTAAAAATGAATTCTCTGATTGACCTTCTTTTCTAATCTGCTACTTTTTTATTTATGAATGATGAAGTTTGAATGACGAACCGCAGGTGCAGAGTGAAACCTCTGTATGTGCTGAACCTTGAACTTATCAACTTTAACCCCTTTCCAATTACGAATGCTGAAGGTTGAATAACGAATGTGCGAACTCTGTACTGAACTTTGAACCTTTCAACTTTGAACTTTTTAACTTTAAACTATCAACTAACAAAGCTGGTACTCCGGCGTAGCCATTAAGGCCACAGTTACCGATTTTATGTATGTATCCTTACTTGTTGCATCTGCAGCAGCTTCAAGTGTACTTTTTTGCAACGCTCCATCAGGTGTTTGCAGCAAAATAGTAGCCATTACATCTGACAGGGTTTCCCTTGGAATTTCCTTGTACACTTTCATGTATTCTTCCCAGTTGATACTTGCCAGAATACGTTGTCCGTTACCCTGAATTCGCTTTCCGCCCATTACCCGCCTGTCCTGCTTACTCATCCCTTCCATCATGCCCATCTGCTGGTCATCGTCTGTTTTACCACTGATATTTACCGTTTCATTGTCCTTCATCAATTGTGGTATGCGCAACCTGAACATGAGGGAGGAGCTATCTATCCAGTTTTTGCCTCCGGGCCAGCCTGCCACATTGGGCGGATAAAAGAGTATTTGCCCAAGCACTTTTTGAAAAAGCAACTGCACCTGGTTGTTCTGTAGTTCCATGGGCAGCATACGCCTGATGCCTGTGATAAATTCCACCGGCGACTTTATCTTATTCCCTATATTTTTTTCAGTGTAAAACCAATCACTGGTAAAAATATCCTGCAGCAGCGAAAGAATGTTGTAATTGCCCTGGTAGAATCTATCGGCCAGCCAGTTGACCCTGCTTTCGTCAGTCGCCTGTTCATTTACAAAAAAGCAATATAATTTTTGTGTGATGTATTTAGCCGTCTGTTTGTTTTCCAGCAACATGCGCAATACATCATCCCCGTTAAAATTGCCTGTTTTGCCAAAAATTGTTTTGCTGCCGGTATCGTGCAGGTTTTTTCTGAATACAAATTCGCCCTGCAGGTTAAAGCCCCAGCCGGTAAAGGCCCTGGCAGCTTCTTTTATGTCGTTTTCGGTATAATTTCCCCTGCCGAGTGTAAAAAGTTCCATTACTTCACGGGCAAAGTTTTCGTTGGGGTGCATCTTCCTGTTCTGCTGGTTATTTAAAAAGCCCAGCATGGAAGCACTTTTGCTTATGGCTTTTAGCAGGTCGCCAAAATTACCAAGGGCATTGCTGCGTATTTCATGCAGCATCAATTGCTGAAAAAAGATATTGATATCCCGGCAGGCAAAATGCCCGTGCCAGAAAAAGGCCATTTTTTCCCTTAGCTGCGCTTCACTGTTAATCATTTCATCCAGCCAGCGCAGGTTCAGGCTTTTCAGGTCTTCCCTGCTCTGCTTTCTCAGATCCTGCCTTTGCTCTTTGGTAAGTGTTTCCATCTTCACTGCATCCTGCACCCCCATTATCACCCCTTTTATGGCATCGCTGGCCACATCAAGGTATTCAGGTTTTTTGGAGGATGTTTTAACCAGCAGCTCCCACAGTTCCTTTTGCGAAACCCTGTCTAATTCAGCAGTATTTTCAGCCATGGGGCCAAAAGCGGCCCGCCATAACAAATGTTGATTTTTTAAGCGGTTTGAAACTACCATAGCTGTTACACTGATTGATGATTAAATATTGAACTGTTGTTCTGTTGGTTTATTGCCTTTGTAGGACACTAAATTTTGTGCCGGGTTTAATATCCGGCATATAAAAACTGATTATTTGAAAAAACTTAACATATTACACAAGTTAAATAAACCGTTTGATTTAAGTAATTTGCATGTATAATTATTGCTGCATGAACACAAGGGCATTAAAATATCTTTCCCCACTTACGCTTTATGTGCTGGCGGGGCTTTCATTTTCTTCCACAGGATGGCTTACATGGAGCCCCATGCTGTATGCCTGGATCCTGATACCCATTATTGAACTTTTTGTTAACTCCAGCACAAAAAACATGAGTGCTGCTGAAGAAGAGCTGGCAAAGAAGGACCGCATGTATGATTATATGCTTTATTTGATAGTGATAGCTCAGTTTGCTGCGCTTGCCTTTTTTCTTTTTAGTATGAAACAGGAAGGATTGAAATGGATGGATATTACTGGCAGGATATTAAGCATGGGGCTGCTTTGCGGTACTTTTGGCATTAATGTGGGGCATGAGCTGGGACACAGGGTGAACAAATTTGAGCAGGTACTGGCAAAATCGCTGTTACTTACTTCATTGTATATGCACTTTTTTATTGAACACAACAAGGGGCATCATAAAAACGTGGCTACGCCGGAAGATCCGAGCAGCGCCAGGTACAATGAGCCGGTATATACTTTTTATTTCAGAACAATCATCTTCTCTTATCTCTCTGCATGGAAAATTGCCAATGAAGAGATGCGCAAAAAAGGGATACCGGTAATTTCTTTCAGCAACGAAATGCTGCAGGCACATCTCATTCAACTGGCATTACTGGTGGTGATTTATTTTGCCTTTGGCTGGTTGATATTTCTGTATTTTATTGGTGCTGCTTTTATTGGCATTACCCTGCTGGAAACAGTAAATTACATTGAGCATTACGGGCTGCAGCGCAGGCAAACCGCCCCCGGCAAATACGAGCGTGCCATGCCACACCATAGCTGGAACAGCAACCACATTATGGGCAGGCTGATGCTTTTTGAGCTGAGCCGCCACAGCGACCATCATTATCTTGCCAGCCGCAAATACCAGGTACTGCAGCACCATGATGATGCGCCACAGTTACCAACCGGTTACCCCGGCAGTATGCTGCTTGCATTGGTGCCTCCTGCCTGGTTTATGGTAATGAACAAAAAAATTAAAAAAATGAATACCACAGCATTACAATCCGCTGCATAATTCATCAAGCAGTATCCCATGTACAACCCTGCCCAGAAAGCAATTACCGACTACTACAATCAATTGGCTCCCAACTATGATGCCGATAGGTTTAACAATACTTATGGCCAATACCTGCACCGGCAGGAAGCATTTTTTATGCACAAAATGATGGCTCAGGATACCAATCCGGTGCTTAGTCTTGGCTGTGGTACCGGCCGCCTGATGGAGATGGCTACGCATGGTGCAGATATAAGCCCTGCTATGATTGATGAAGCGGTAAAAAAATATCCTGGTAAAAAATTTACTGTATCCAGTGCAACAGACACCGTTTATGATGATGGCTTTTTTAAGGGTATTTTTTCGTTGCATGTACTGATGCACCTGCCACACAATACCATTGAAGCTATATTAACTGAGGCATACCGGATAACGGCTGCTGATGGCTGGCTCATCATTGATTTTCCAAATAAAAACAGAAAAAAGGGCAAAAAAAGTAAGGAAGGCTGGCATGCTGCCACCGGCTTTACCACAAAAGAGTTTGCAATACTTGCTCTTGAACATGGCTGGCTTATACAGCAGCATTATGGCTTGCTCCTGTTTCCTGTACACAGGTTGTCACCGGCTGTAAGAAGGTTGTTCTTTCGGGCAGATACCTGGCTGTGCAGGTTGTTTACAAAAAAATTCGCATCCTATATATTGGTGAAGCTGTACAAAAAATAACAACCATCAATTTCCTTTATCACCCATCGTCCTCAGCATGGCGCTACAAAAAAAGCCGCCTTTTAAGACAGCCCTTTTTAACTATTCATTGCTTTGCTCAAAGCGCACCTAAAAATGTTTTAATATCTGCCAGTGAGGTTTTAACAGGGTTTACGGGTACAAACTGCTGCCCGGCCGGGCTTGATGCCTGTGGACCTGTTACAAGACTTTCGAATCCCAGGTAATAATCGTTGCCCTGCTTTGACAGTACGATTACTTTTGCCTGCTGCCCCACGGGTACTTTACCACTAATAAACTTTCTTGTCGCTGTATTGCCATACATACCCAGCACCGACCGCATATTGCTTAATACAAGGTATACAGAAGTGTTAGCATTGGTATATTGCGGGGCAAGATTGGCGCCCACCTGCACCCGGTTAATACCTGTTGTATCATAAAAGTAATCGCAGTTTATCCAGCGCAGTTGTTTGCTGGTAAGTTCATAAAAATTACTGCCTGCTATCACCAGGTTATTAATACTGTCTGAAGGGTTCCAGTTAAACTGATTCGTATTGCTCTCATCGCCATAAAAAACTTGCATACCGGGTAAAATCGGGGAATCATTGTATTTGAGTGTGATTGATTTACCCTGAGCCAGCTTAAGTTCCTGGCCATTCTTAGTGAGTTTTACAAACATTTCGCCACCCGATACAAGCAGTCTGTTACCGCTGCTTGTTGGCTTATCTGCCCTTATCATATCGCCCTTCTTTTTTATCAGCAGCAGCTCTACATATACCTTACCGGTAATTGTTAGCCCACCGGAACCGGCACAGCAAAATGCAGGAAAATTGCAGGTTAAACCCGATGGCGTGGTAACCGAAGCAGGATTAGCATTTACTTCAATGCTATCAAGATACAGTTCCGGAAAAAGTTGCTTCTTAATGGTATTTACCGGCATTGTATCTGTAATAACATTCACCCAGTTGGTATCTGGCCCTTGTGTGGCTTTTACATCCGGTATAAATACATCCGAATCCTTTTTGCAGGAAAACATCCCTGCCAAAATGATGGTGAATAAAAATGCTATAATTATTTTTCTGTTCATTTTGCCTCTTTTGAAACCCTTGTATTAAGTAGATACCCGTTTTTTGTTTTGTGCTGCCTGTGCCTACCTTAAATCCCATCTAACACCCAACCTCAGGCCAGCAGTATTGTATTTTTGTGTAAAAGGCTGGTTGTCCCTGCTCATAGGTTTTAAATTGTACCTGATATAGGGCTCTGCCAGCAGGTGCAGCCTGTTGTTGAGCTTATAATATATGGATGCACTACCCAGGAAACCCACGCCAATATTGGTTTTAAAGCCATAGGCTGAGGAACCCTTTCCGGTAGTGATACTCACGGGCTGGTAAGCCGAATCGAGCACATCGCCTTTTTGCCAACTGTATACATTGATGATGGCGCCTGCACTTATATTGGTGTGCAGCCTGCCATTACCAAACTCATATCCAAGCTGCAGCGGAATGTCTACTGAGCGGTAACGGTTGTAGGTAGTGCGTATGCGTGTACCCGTTTCCGTATAACGAAGCGTATCAAAAACTGTGGTGGGGGTACCGTTGATGATGATCTGTCTTGGAGTAATAATAAGTATGTAGCGTATATCGTTCTGGTTCACATATTTGAACTTTTCATTTATCTGGCTGTAGTTAATGCCGGTGCGCAGGCTCATACCGTTATTGAATACCCTTGTATACCTGATGCCGGCACTGAAAGCCGAGGAGAATTTAGCTGTTTCCTTTCTTTTCTGCAGGTAATTGGCACTGCCTGTATCACTGGTAAAGCCACTGAAACTGCGCATACCCAGATCGGGGCCGGCATACACATCAAAGTAACGTTTGTTGCCTGCTGCATTGTCTTCCACAGAGGGGCAATCGGGTAAATACAGGGATGACAGCTTTTTACCAAGCAGTTTGCCTGCTGCGGGTTTGGCAGCCATATTTTTTTCGGCTGTAAACAACAGTTTGCCCAATAGGGTACTTCCCTGTGCAGGAGACAGCCGTTTGCTTTCATCTGCCTGGTTATTGCCATCTTCCTGAACAAATGCAGATGAACCTTCAGTTGCAGGCAGGCGGATGGGCAGGTGATGCTGAGCCTGTTTACGTTTAATAAACTGGTTATTGGCAGAGGGAGAGAATTGTAAAGGTGAATAATTACTGCCATTGCTTTTTGCATCACCTGCCTGGTTGTTGCCTGCGGCTTTTACCGGCCCATTACCGGGATTGCCCAATTGTGCATTTGTATTATTTTCAGCAGGGTTTATTAGTTTATTGCCATTATTTAATGTGGCAGGATTGTCTGTTTTTGCAACTTCATTATTTGCTTTGCTATTATTTGATGCAGATACCGGATCTGTTGTTGGTTTACTATTGCTGTTAGTTGTTTGAGTATTGTTTGATTTGTTGTTAAACTCTGTAGTTGCCGGTGTGGATTTTTTTGATGCTGCTGGTAACAGCCAGTAAGCTGCACCGCCAGCCAGTAGTAGAGCCGCAGCAATCAGCAGGTTTCTTCCGCTGAAAAAGTTGAGCCAGAAACCACCCGGCTTTTTCTTGCCCCGTTTGGCCACAATATTATCCCATATATGCGGAGGCACATCGGGCGAATAATTGCCCAATTGCTCTTTTACATGGTTATCAAATTGTACATCATCGCTCATACCGCAATTTTTTGTAGTTGTAGTAACTGTTTTTGTAACATATTCCTTGCCTTTACCAACTGGCTTCTGCTGGTACCTGACTGTATTCCCAGCATTTCTGCTATTTCGTCGTGCTGGTATCCTTCTACCACGTACAGGTTAAATATTACTTTGTAGCCTTCGGGCAGGTTGTGTACCAGCTCCAGCAGCTCTTTTTCGGTAATATGGCCATAGGCAGGCGGTTCGTATATTACTTCATCCCTTTCATTCAATTCATGGCCCTGCACTTCTTTGGTATAGCGGCTCACCGAATATTTTTTTAGTGCCGTATTTACCACAATCCTCCGCATCCACCCCTCAAAACTACCCTGAAACCTGAACTGCTCCATTTTATTAAAAATCTTGATAAATGCATCCTGCAGAATGTCTTCGGCATCGGCTGCATTACGGGCATACCGCTGGCATACGCCCAACAACCGGCTGGCGTATTTGTTAAATACCTCCCGTTGGCAAAAGGCATTTTCTTTTATACATCCCGTTATAAGTTGCTCCTCTGTCAAATTTTAATAATGGTTTACAAGGGACTTTCGTAATAGATACCCTTATTATCCTATACGCTGCCTGATGTACATTTATTGTAAAAAATACGAAAAAGCGGTGATTATGGCAATTTTAATGCTAAAAAGTTATATTTTGTTGTACCAACAGCAATACCAGTAATGAAACCAGAATTTCCTGAGCCGGAAAGTTATTCCCAAAATGAATACAAGCGGGTTTTGGCTGCCAAAGAAGTAGCAGAAGCCCTGCTGGAGGAAGCCCGTGAGTTGATAGCCCTGCGTGACGAACAAATTGTTATTTTAAGGGGGAAAGTATCTAAAGCAGCACAGTTACAAAGCAGGTTGGACAATATGGAGTACGAAATAAGCTACCTGCAGGATATTATTGAAAAAGAGGGCCAGAAGTATACCAATGCTACCAGCAGGGAACATGAAATGATGGAAGAACTGAAGCTGGGGATGGGCAAACTGCAGCAAATGGGTACGCTGGAGGAACAATTGGCAAGTACCCAAAAGCAGTTGAAACTATACCTGCAGGAAGCTGATGAACTGGCTGCCCTTAACAGTGAATTGCTGCTGGAACTTAAAAAAATACCCATGCTGCAAAGCAGTCTTGATATGGAAAAACAGGAAAACAGGATACTGCTTGACAAAATAGCCCTGCTGGAAAATACCATCAATGCAAGGCCGGGTTTTATGGATGTATAAAAATATATGCAGAAAGATTTGTATACACCGGATTGATTTTTTAACTTACCGTTCTAAACTATTACTTATTATGAATGCAAAAACTATGGCCATTGTTGCTTACATTACTTTAATTGGTTGGATTGTCGCTTTTGTAACCTATAACGGGGATGCACAAAAACCATCTTTGACCAGGTTTCATTTAAGACAGGCATTTGGGCTTCTTGTAGCAGGTGTTGCCTTTTACATCGTTTATTTCATCCTGCTTATGATACTGCCATTCCTTGGGTTATTATTTGGCTTGGTCGGCATAGCCTTCCTGGTACTATGGATTATGGGTATTATTAATGCTGCCAACGAACAGGAAAAGCCTTTGCCACTGGTGGGTGAGTTTTTTGATAAGACTTTTACTTTCATTAAATAACCATTTTACATACAATAAAAGAGCACTGTTTTTTGCAGTGCTTTTTTATTTGCCCCAATTCGGTCAACTTTGTACAAAATTGATATATGTCATCTATCGCTGATATACGTAAAGATTATAAGCAAAAAACTTTTGAGGAAGCGGATACTGCTGCAAATGCCATAACGCAGTTTGGGCTTTGGTGGGAGGAAGCTGTGAAAAGTGACATTAATGAGGTAAATGCGATGACATTGGCTACTGCTTCAAAAGAGGGATTACCGGATGCAAGGATTGTACTGCTAAAGGGTTATGATGAAAAGGGCTTTGTTTTTTTTACCAATTACAACAGCACCAAGGGTAAGCAGGTGGCCGAAAACCCCAATGCATGCCTTGTTTTCTTTTGGAAGGAGCTGGAGCGCCAGGTAAGAATCAGCGGACCGGTTGAAAAGATAAGCGAAGCTGATAGTGATGAATATTTTACCTCAAGGCCGGAAGGGAGCAGAATTGGTGCCTGGAGTTCGCCGCAAAGCGAAGTAATACCTGCAAGGGCCGTTATTGAAGCCAATGCCCTGCAATACAGTGAGCAGTTTAAAGATGTAACTGTTCCCAGACCCCCGCATTGGGGTGGATACATTGTACGCCCCCTGGTAATGGAATTTTGGCAGGGAAGGCCCAGCCGGCTGCACGACAGGATACGGTATACCTCACAAGCCGGTAATAACTGGAAGAGAGAAAGATTAGCTCCCTGATGCTGTTCAAAGAATAAGGAATTGGGCTTAACCTGTCTAAGACAAACAAATCCCCAATTCCTTATGCCGATTATCCTTTTAAAAAATTATGCCTTTTTTACGACTGCTTTCTTTTTAACTTTTGCCGGCCTTATTTTTCCAAATGACCCCTTTGTGGTCTTTCCTTTTTTTGTTTTAATGTCTCCACGTCCCATAATTAAAGTATTATTTGTTTGATATAAAATTTATTCAGTTGTCAAAGATGCTGCATTTTTAGTGAATTACAGCACCTGCATTAAAAAAAGCAAGACGATAGCGCCTTGCTTTTTGCTGTAAGTTGTTACCGCATTATAATTTTGCAGACAATTCTTTACCGGCTTTAAATTTAGCCACTTTTTTAGCTTTGATTTTAATAACAGCTCCTGTTTGAGGGTTACGGCCATTACGGGCAGCCCTTTTAGAAACTGAAAATGTTCCAAAACCAACTAAAGTAACTTTACCACCACCTTTTAAAGTCTTAGTAACTGCTTCAACAAAAGAATCCAGTGCTTCGTTAGCCTGGGTTTTTGTGATACCTGCATCATCAGCAATCTTTGCGATTAATTCTGCTTTGTTCATAATAAGTATTTGTATTTTTTTAACAGGAACAAATATAGAAGGTTTTTGATTGCAACAAAATTTTTTTACTCATTTTTCTTTTTGTATAAAATTGCTGCAAATCAGTGCCTGCAAGGGTTCTAAGGGTTTATGCAAACAGAGCCGGGCACCTCACAGCAGGGCATCAGCCGCTGAAACCCTTTACCACAAAGGGTTTCAGAAATTATCCCTTAAAATCCGCTGCCAATGCGGGTTGCAGCGGAATATCCACAGGATTTGATATTGGCAATATAAAGTTTTTTTGTTTTGCACATTTAGTTAACAACTTCCATTACCGACCGGAAAGCAATAAAACCGTCACCCCATTTTTTTAGTCCCTGCTCCCGTAAACCGGCTGCATGCAGCTCCATATAATTATTCAGCAGCCCCCTGCTTTCGGCAAAATACTGTACTGCATAAGTAGGTCCATCCGTATCATTTGTTTCCAGCAGGCGCAGGATGGTGGCATGGGTAAAGCAACCCGTTGCCGTCATGGCAGGTATATGCTCGGCTTTCAACCATTCAAGCCATACCACGGCTATTTCATTATTTACTTTAATGGTAACATTGTATATAATCATCACGGTGATTTTGCGTTACAAAATATTATTTTCCTTGTCATTCCCGGTCACTTTTCTTTTATTTACTTCACGGGTAAGCTTAACCGAAAAATACAATAATGCCAGCAGTACAAGAATAATGGCACCCCAAAGGAATGCCCTGTTGTCTTTTTTTGGAGCAATCATAGGTTCTTCCACAATACTTCTATCCTGTATAAGGGTGCCCATTTCAAGAACGGGTATGCTGTCCGGCAGCCGGGCATTGAGCCTGGTTAAATCATACACCGGCGGGGCAATTTTTTCATATTCTGTGAACACTTGACATTTGCCTTTTTCAAGATAAGCCGTTAGTACACGGTACCGCAGGGCGGTTTTTACACTGTTTACAGTCAATGGCAGGTTATCATCATTGTTTACGAGAAGGTAAAATACTTTTGTTTTTATATGCGGCACCGTAAACTGCAATGTGCTGTTATTGGAAATGGTGAACGACTCATGAAGCCTGCCCGGGTTGGCAAAGGAATGGTTATCTACCTGCGGCACATACATATCCACTTTCCGGTTAAAATACTTAACCCCGCTTACCAGTAAGCTCAATCTTTCAAACTGGTAAGCTTGCCCTTGTGTTACCCGTATGTACGAGGTTTTAGCGCTGTCTTTCTGTGTGATGGTACAGTTGGGGTTTTCTATTTGCTGAACCAAAGGTTTGCGGATACCGGCGTAAGCAGTTGTGTATGCCGAAATACTGATGATGTTTACAGGGTCTGTTTTTTTACTGTCAACCACTACTTTAATATACGGGTAGCTGCTGGGAGGAAAACTGATGCGGCATATTGTTTTATCGCCTTCGGTTACTGCCACTGACTGCAGCATGATGCTGTCGTTGATAATAAACCAGTTGCTGCCATCAAAACTGCCGCTGATGCTGCATACACGCTGTGCCGTGGTGTTGCGCATCAGCAGTTCTATTACCGACAATTCTGTTAACCTGTTTTTCACTACGCAGGTTACCGAAGCTGCCGAAACCTCTTTCCGCTCAAATGGCATTATTTCATAAACAGCCATGTCAGTTCTTTCAGCAGCAGGTAAACGCAGCAAATGCGGCACCCATTTTCCCGAATCGTTTACAATGCGCACATCGCTGAAATCTGTTTTTGCATGTGCATTTAAAGTGTGACTGATTTCAATATTATAAAAACCAGCTTCTTTTACTGTATCCAGGTTAGCATGGTACGCAAAGCCTTTTGTTTGTGCATAAGCGCAAACCTGCAGCAAAAGCAGTATTAATAAACTAACCGTTATTTTTTTCATCATCAATAATGATTTTTTTGAGCCGCTGGTACATAAACGATACCACCAGCAATAACACACCAAGGCAAAAGAAAGCCGCTATCTTGCCCGCCGGTGGTATATTTCTAATGTCAAAAATAAAGAGTTTAACCAGTGTAATGGTGAACAATGTTAGTGATACAATGCGCAATGTTCTGTATTTGTGCCGCATACCCAGCCACATAAATGCAAAAGAGCATAACCCCCACAAAATGGGCAGGCCGGTTTTGATATACACCCTTTCTATCTGCTCCAGCGGGTTGCTGCTGCTGTAAAAGAATGCATTGACAAGAAAGTGTATCTCCACACTTAAAAAAATCACCGTTACAATACAGCCAATCCAGGTAAACAAATCTTTAGTGACTGTAAGATAGGTGGTGGTTCTCCTTATGATGCTTATCAGCCTGAGCAATAATACTGCTACTGCTGCTGCTGCCAGCCAATGCACCATAAATTGCCCGGCCAGCTTTGGCTCAGCAAAAATATTCCACTGGGTTTGATAGGTACCCGGTATGCTTAACAGGTAAAGCAAAACACCTGCCGTGAGTATTGCAGCCTGTATATAGAGATGTACCTGCAACTGCTTTATTTTCTGCATCAGCAATGAAGCTGTAAGGATGAAGACCGCTGTGTAAAGGATGAAGTACTGCAGGTGCAGGCCAGTTTGCGGATAGTAATAATTAAACTGGTGGTGAATCTCAAGCACACCAGCAGCATACAGCAGCACAATGGCTACAATACGCAGTAGATTTTTACCGGGCCATAAAATTATACCGGGGGTTGTTTTATCAGCCCTGTACCTGAGCATGTAAAGCATATAAGTGGCTAATGCAGCAAATATGCTGGTTACAAATCCTTTGTTGCCGATTATGGGCAGTTTGGCAAATGCATCGCCGTAAATATTCCCCCAATCCCATACCAGGCTGATGAGCATGGCTGCCCATACTGCTACCGATGCCAGGTACACCAGCTTGATTTTTGATTTTGCAAAGAGCCAGTACAACAACACCGTTTCCGTGGCCCAGAACAGGGTAATATGATTGCCGTGCAGTTGCAGTGGTGCTGTTAAGGAGATAAAGCTGAGTGTAATCCCGATGAGCAGGAAAAGGATATTGGTGTCCACTTTTTGCTTGCGGAAAAAGAAATAAGAAGCAATAAGATTGAACAGGCCCATGGCCGCACTGAAAATACCCCTGTAGCCTGATGCACCCATATACTCCATACAATAAAGACCGGCACTGAAATAGAGGCAGGTATTGGCTAAAAGTATACCAAAGTCGGAGGCAATGAATTTCTTATTCTCCTTAATATTGTTGGCAATATTGATGATGAAAAACAGCAGGTAAAATATGGTGGCAAAAATAAATCCGTTTCTTGCAATGTTGATTACGTTACGGTCTGCATTAAATGCCAGCCAGGTGCCAAAGAACAATATTGTAAAAATAAAGGCCAGCAGGTTGAGCAACCGCCATGCTTTGTTGTAAGCAATTACAACTATCCCTGCATTTAAAACAGCCAGGTAAATAAACAGTGTTTGATAATGATTATCGCCGCTGCTTACCAGCAAGGGTGCTGCAAAGCCGCCCACCAGTGCAGTAATGGCAAGCTCCTGTTTATTGTACAGCAGCGATAATATTGCCGCAAAAGCCGTAATGCCAATCATGATGATGAATGCGGTTGCCTGGTCGAAAAGATGAAACTGCTTGTAGGCCAATGTAATGGTAAAATACAATACAGCCAGCCCGCCGCCTGCAAGTACCGAGCTGAAGGCGCGGTAACTGTTGCGCATTTTATGTGCCAATGCAATGAGTATACCGCCGCACAATACACCAATGGCCACACGGCCAACTTCGCCCACCCAGTTGTTGTCGATGGCATATTTTACAAAAAAGCCGATGGCAATTACCAGTACGGCGATGCCAATTTTACTTACTAAGTTTTCGCCAATGAATTTTTCCATGTCCCTGCTTTGGGGCGCAGGTTTGGGTGGTGAAGGTTTTACTGTATTCGTATTTGCACCCGGCGTTGTTATTGTTCCTTCCACAGTATAAGTTGGTATTGGTTTTTGCTCCACTGGTGTGGGCGTTTCTGGCAAGGCTTCCGGCACAGTTTCTATAACTGGTACTGGTGTTGGCACAGGTTCCGGCATCACAGGTTTTTCCGGCACTATGGTAAACCCGGTTTCCCATTGCTGCAGGGTGGCTGGCTTGGGCTGTTCTTTTACAGTTGCTGCTTCTTTGCTTTCTGCTATTTTGCTCATGTTGTGTACCTGCTGCCGCAACATGTGTATTTCTGCTTCCAGCCTGCTGAACTGCCTATTGATATTACCACCCTGGTTGAGCAGTATTACAAGGATAACGATAAGGAACAAAATGGCAATAATTTCCATAATAGTTTGATTGGTGGGGCTAAGATATGGCTACTGCACAAAGGAAGGCAAATTATTTTTGTTAAAAAAAGCGTTAAAGGAGGAGTTGCAACAATTTTAGCTCCGTTGCATTAATTAACAAATTATATGTAATTTTAAGTAAAATCGAACCGGCAACAAATGAAATTGAACCCTGTCAGCTATAAAACAACATTAACAGATATTAATGAATTGAAGCAAATTCAGTTTATCATAACGCCTGATGACAGTAAGCGTTTTTGTAATTTTATAAATAACGAATATCAAAATTTTAACATCAGCAGATTACTACGGAAAATAAATATAATATTTAACCTCATTACAAACAAAAATGAGAAAAATATAGTATTCAGCGAAAATTCAGGCAGAGGCTTATTCTTCAGTTATACCAACGAGCGTTCTTTTAACAGAAAAGAAGACCAGCTTATTCTTGATAGACAATTTACAAAAAATGATGTAAATGAAATAATTGCTGAACACAGTTATTTTAAGCTGCCGGTAATTTGGCAAAACAAAGGAATAGGCAAACAAATTCTCAGGGAAAGCCTCCAGGAATATGTGAATATGAATGTAAAAAGTATTCATATCCACGCAGCATTGGATGGTGGTGGGTATGCCTGGGCCAAATATGGTTTTGTAGTTCCTGACAAGGGGGAGACTGATGTTATTTTACAAAAAGTACTAAACAGCAATAAATTGTCAGCAAGGGAAAAAAGTACTGTAAAAAATATTTATGATAAATATTATTCCAAAACCCCTAAAGGAGCCGGTTTCCCCATTGTAAAATGGGCCAACTTGAAAAGGTTGACTAATGGTACTGAATTTCCTTACATGAAGGATATACTCAGGGGCTCTTCCTGGCATGGAAAACTTGATTTACAAAATGAACAACAGTTTAGTATCTTTACAGAGTATGTCAAATAGAAAAGACAAAGGGGATTCCGGCTTGATAGCAGAAGAAATAATAAACGCTGCTGAATCTGATATTATACAGAGATGCAATGTTGTAGAAATGTCTGTAAAAGATGGTGATTTTTCGTTGCCGGAAGCATTAAGGGTATATAATGTCTCAAAAACTGACTATCAGAATTATATCAACTCAAAAAATCAGCAGGTGAAATATCAGATACATACCGACAAGTTATCAGGTGTGTATGCAAGGATGGCTGCGGAAGATATTATCAGCGAGCTAAAAGAAGCCATGAGCAGTATAATGGCTGTGGCTGTTGCACGGCCGGAAATAATTATGAAAGTCCTGGAACTGATATCACTTGATATGACATCAGATACCTCAAAACAGAAGTCTGCCTCAGTAAAAAAGAGAGTAAAAGCATGACTACTACCGCTTCAAATCAACATACACCGGGCAATGGTCGCTGTGCTTTACATCGGGGTAAATATCTGCATCTTTCAATTGCTTTTTTAACGGCTCAGTTACGGTAATGTAATCTATGCGCCAGCCCTTGTTGTTGAGCCTTACGGAAGGAAAGCGCTGGCTCCACCAACTGTAGCGGTGTGGCTCGGGGTGAAATTCCCTGAAAGT
>JANMDL010000573.1:0-11336 GCA_031376295.1 Chitinophagales bacterium | reverse complement strand
CAGCCCTTGATTTTTGGTTCTTTTCATCAAGGAAAAGAACAAATCAATCATCAAAATCTTGCAACTTATCAGCTCTGGCCTGAAATCCGAAAACTTCAATTGGAATAAAATCTTCCGAACGATTGAGGTCTTTGGCCAACGGGGCGAAGAATGGGCTATTTGTTGAAACCATTATTTCATCAGCCGGTACACCGGGTAGCGGTTATGCCCGGGTTCGTAGTACGGCGAGTTTTTGTAAATAAAATCTAATTGGGCCGATGCATTGCCTGCAAAAGCTGCATCGGCCTTTTTCTTTTCTTCCAGTTGTATTTTAAGTGCAGGGTTGTCTTTTAACACCTGTGCCGCCACATCCTCCCAGCGGTAATCGCTGTAGCCCTCTTTCTGCTGCAGGATGGCATCAAAAAAATTCCAGGCAAAAAAGCTGTCATCGCCGGTGGGTTCCAGCATTTCCATGATGTAGCGGTCGGCGGGCTGCGTCATTGGTATTAAATAGTCTCCTTTTAAAAAATGGATTTTTTGTTTTGAAGTGGATGTTTTTACACTGTGATTTTTGTGATGCTTTTCGTAAGGGCGGGGCAGGCTTTTGTAATCAGTTATTTTGTATGCTTCCACTTCCAGCAGGGTGTCTTTATTCAGTTGTAAGGCCACCACGCCATTCAGTTTTAATAAGTCAATGACTGCATGCCAACCCTGCGGTATAAAATAAAATTTCGGTTTCGTAATAAAATTTGAAGGAGTAAAAACATTAAAAAATTTCACCTGCTTCGTGTAAGGTTTTGTATGCTCGTAATACATGCGTTGCAATCCAGTAGCTTCACTGGTTTTAAAGGCAGCTTCGTAGCCCTTAAAAGTTATCATGCTGAACTGTGTGGTATCCACCTGCCAGCTGAATGGAAAGGCTGGCTCTTTTATCACTTCCTTTTTTGCCTTGCTGCGTTGTGCAATAAGGTCTGCGGCATTGGCGCTTCCTTTTTCAATTACTGTTTGCATAAAAGCATAGGTAGATTTTACCCTGTCGGCATAAGGTTTCAGCATATGCGTTTCGGGTACAAAGCCAATGGTTTGAAACAGCGCAGCATAACCGGATGAGTAGCGTGGCGGGTCGTAAAACTGCTCCATACCCTTGTCAAATTCAGTTGTTTCAAAATTAACATAAGGGCACATTTCCCAGTTCTTTTCTTTCATACCGGTAAAGAGCTGCGGCTCAAAATTTGTTTTCAGCCATAAGCCTAAATCAGCGCCAAGTTTGTCGTACTGGGTGGTCAGCATCGTCATGGTATGCTGGTAATCGGCGCCATCGCTCACATGGTTGTCAATTAAGATATCGGGGTCAATAAAATGAAATATCTGTGCAAAGGCCCTGGCTTCTTTGCTGTCGCATTTGGTAAAATCACGGTTAAGATCAAGGTTTTGTGCATTGCCCCGGAAGCCATATTCCAGCGGGCCGTTCTGGTTAGCACGGGAGGTGCTATTTCTGTTGAGGCAACCCCCAATATTGTACACAGGGATAAAAGCCAGCGCCATATTTTTAGGCAATGCTATTTTGCCTTTTACAATATCCCTCACCAGCAGCATGCTTGCATCTATACCATCAGGCTCGCCGGGGTGAATACCATTGTTGATCAGTATCACTGCCTTTTTACTGCTGTGCCAATGTGCAGGGTCAAAACTGCCATCGCCACTAACGAGTACTATGTGCAATGGATAGCCCGCATCAGTCATCCCCATTTCCTTCATCATTACCAATGGTGATTGTTTGTCTAAGCTTTTGTACCAGTCAATGGCTTCAAAATAAGTAGCCGATTCTTTTCCATTGCTTTTTTCAAAGCGGCATTGCTGTGCGCTGGTTGTATGGTTGAGCAACAGCAGTAAAGCGATGGCCAATAATTTACCCATTGAATGTATTTTGCCCTAAGCTACAAATTTCCGTGGTATTACAAGGTATAAAAAGTATGATGGCTTCAGTATAAATTGCTGCTGGTGAGTGAAGACACTCACCAGGGCAGTGAGGGCATACAAAAAATGGCCCCGCTCATTAAACGGGGCCATACAAACTATTTTATGGTCAACTGTTATCTTACCACATTAAACGATTGGTTGATAACGGTATTCTTATTGGTAATTTTTATGAAATAGCGTCCGGCGGGCAATGCTGCTGCATCCAAATGAATGGTGGCCTGTTGTGCGGCAACGGTATATTGCTTCATCATTCTGCCTGTCATATCACAAATGGTTAAAGTACCTGCTTCAGTTAATTGCTTTTGCAGTTGAACAGTTAATTTTCCATTAGCTGGGTTGGGATAAATGTATGCACCCGAAAAACCGTTCAGCCTTACCGCTACTGTTTTGCTGTAACTGAATTTGCCATCAATGTCCACTAACTTCAATTTGTAAAAAACGGTTTTAGCAGCAGGGAAACTGTTATCAGTAAATGAATAGTTGCCGGCATTACGGGCTGCAATGATTCCAATACTGGTGAAATTTGCACCATCCGTACTGCGTAATATTTCATACTGCTTTAAATTATTTTCCTGTGCCGATAGCCACTGCAATACAATACTGCTGTTGCTTTGTGTTGCTTTAAAATCAACCAGCGTAACAGGTATTACACCTGAGCATGACCATACTGCAAATACATATGCAGGATCGTCAACATAAGGGTTGCGGTTACCCTGCAGGGCATACACGGCATTGTTCCTGTCAATTTCTTTTGGGCTGGCGGGATCCTGTAAATGCCATTTGTACAGCAATTGTATGTACCAGTTGTCAAAAGCAGGGTAGGCGGTACCATTAAAAATAAATGCAGCATTGTTTTCCCAGCCTGCAATATTTGCCTCATAGCAGGTGGCCATGTAAAACTGCGCCCTGGCAAAGTCACCTTTGTAAGCATCAATGGGTTCAAACACAATACCTGAATACCCTGGATACGTACAGGGCCCCAGTTTGCTGCCGTTGAGCGATGTCCAGCTTGGAGTGGTTGTTTCACCAAAAGGATAACTTTGCCGCCTGTTGTTCACCTCTTTATCTGTTGGAAAAATATGCATCGCATCAGAATTCATTGGCTCAACCGCACCACCAAACCAGCTACGTGGAAAGGAATGTTCCCGGTTGTACAAAAGTCCTTCTGCAGTGCCGGGTATAGGAGGGTTGTTGGGTGCTGGTGAGGGATTGCAATTGCCCGTGCAGCCATCTACATCAATGCAATATTCAAATTCATAAGGTTCCGCACCCGCAGGATTATCAGAATACATATCCCAGATAATGTCCCGCAGCCCGTCATCTGATTTATGCAAATCAGTGGTTGGGTACATGATGCAAATACCATCGTAAGTGGGATTAGGATTGGCTGATACAGGTTTTATGATATTAAAGAGTGCTGTTTTTAGCGGGCCGCAGGTAAGACCGGCTGCGGGGTTGTAGTAACCCGGAGGTATACCGCCACTTGAGTTGGTAGTTGTAGTACTGCCATCCAGCGAAGTAGAAAAATAAACAGGCTCACCACTGCAATCGCCATTGGCGGCAAATACAAAAAAGTAATACAGGGTGGCTGGTGTAAGTCCGCTGGCCGAAAAAATGGTACCTGTACCATAACTAACCACCGTACCGCCGCCCAATGCCTGACCGGCTGAATAAAAAGTAGTGTTAACCGGCCCGGCTGAAAGTGAGCTTGTTAAACTTCTCACCACAAGGTAGCGGTTGGCACCAGCTACAGCAGTAAAGCTGCCCGCAATAAATGTATTACTGGGTGTAAGCGCCAGGTTGGTGGGGGCACCTGTTGGTGCAATACATGCTGGCAGGGGCAGCGTGGCTGCATTGGCTGTTAATGGCGCTGTAATAAGGTAATTTGGCCCGCCGGAGCAACCATCACTACTATCAGAAAAAATATAGTAGTAGTAAGTAGTGGCGGGTGTTAAGCTGATATCTGTAAATGTAGTAGAAGGACTAAGGGCGATAATGGTACCACCACCGAATGCCTGGCCAACGGTGAAAGTAACACCATCTGCTGGTGTGGCCGATAATGTGGCGGCTGTACTGCGGATTACTACGTATTCATCCACACCGGGGACAGCCGCTGTAAAACTGCCTGAAATAGTAGTAGGCGTAGGCGTAAGCACTAAATTGGTTGGTTGAGCCTGCGGCTCGCCACAAGGTGGTATCACAGAACCGTTAAAACTGATAGTAATATCATCAACGGAAAGGCCATCATCACTGCTGGCAATATTATAATCAGCCCAGCGGAAATAAAAAGTAGCACCATTGGCGATATTTAAACCATTGATGGTAAAAGATTTTGCCGTTCTGTTGGCGGCTGCATTGCCATCAAGGGCGCCTGCCGGTACACTTAGTGTGGGCGAAGCAAAGTCAAGGTTGTTTTCATCTATCCAGGTACCTGTGGTGAGGCTGGTAGCGGTAAGGCTGTACTGAAAATTGAGGGTATCAGCTACTGCACGGCTTGCTAACCCGGCACGCCATTGCTCCCCGGTATAGGTTACGGTAATAGCAGTTAAGTTAGCACCTGAATTGTTTGTAAAAGCAACGCCAATAGTGGGAACCACACTGCCGCTTTGCAGGCCGCCAAAAGCTCTTTCGGTATTGCCCGTTGGGCCATAGCTGTAGGTATTACCACTGTTGCTGCCTCCGTTATCTGCACCATAGGTAGTATTTGCACCTGTACCCGTTTCGCTCAAAAGCCAGCCCGTGGGCAGCACAGATGAGGTACCGGTATTGGCCAGGGTATTAAAATCCTGGGTATAGGGAGTAGCAATATTGGTAATGATTACCTGGGCATTGGTAAAAATGCTGAGAATTGCCGCAAAAATGAGGAGTAAAATTCTTTTATTCATAATGTATACTTGAGTGTGAAATAGACCATTTAAGCAACCGGTTAGTTGCCTGCTGCCCTAACTATTTATCAACAGAAAAGCCCATCAAGGTTGAATTTGACGGGCTTTAACATAAATATGATACAACAAAGGCAGTTTATTTTGCCAGTGCGTTTGCTTTTTTAGCCAGTTTGCTTTTTAAGTTAGCGGCTTTGTTTTTATGGATAACACCGCGTTTTGCCAGTTTATCAATCATAGCTGCTACTGAAGGCAGTTTTTTATCCGCTTCAGTTTTATCGGTAACCTCTTTAAAGTCACGGATGGCATTCCGGGTAGTTTTACCGTTGTACCTGTTCCGCTCATTACGGGTTGCATTCTGTCTTACATCTTTTTTGGTGGCTGCGTGATTTGCCATAATCTATCTAAAATTTTGGGCTGCAAAGATAGGGGTTTCCACCGGTTCAGCAAACTTTACTTAAAAAAATGTAAATATTAGCATTTGACCCTGAAAATAGGAAGTTTAACTGGGTATTGCCCGTTTTACAGGCTGATTGGGTAAAGCTACCAGTCAATGTTAATTTATTGTTACCTTAATGTTAACGAATTTACCCTTTTTCGCAGCCCAAAGCCATTGTTTCAACATTGCTTTTTTTTCTATATGGCCTGTTCTCATTGCATTCAGCGCAAAACAAAATTGCAACTGTATTTTTTATTGCAGGAGATAAATGTTCTTTTAGGGCTTCATTTTATTTTAACAATTTCTTAAGAAAAATTTAATTAATGTAATTTTGCAGCTCAAAACTATTTATTGTGAAAAGAAAAATTATCTCATTCAGGCACAGCCTCATTGCACTGGCTTTGTTGTTAAGCAGCGCTGCTACTGCACAGGTTACCACGGCTACTTTAAGTGGTGTGGTGAAAAATACGACAGGGGCAGCAATGCCATCTGCAACAATTGTTATTGAATATGCCGATGCGGGTATAAAGAATACCATCGTTACCAAGGCAGACGGGCGGTTTACAGTGCCTAACCTGCGTGTTGGCGGCCCTTATAAAATTACCGCATCCTCCGCAGGTTACCAATCTTTTACATTAGACAATGTTTTTCTGGAACTGGGAAACAATAATTCGGTTGAACTGCAGCTTAGCAACAAGAGCAACAGCATGGAAAATGTAACAGTTGTTGCAACCGATAAAACTTTTAACAGCAAGCGCACCGGGGCTTCCAACAATATCGGGAACAAATTACTGCGTGCATTGCCCACCATTTCCCGTTCGGCAGATGATTACCTGCGCCTTACGCCATCGGCTTCTGCCACCTACAATGGACTGTCGTTTGCGGGCCGCAACGGGCAGTACAATAATTTTTCATTGGATGGGGCTGTTTTTAACAACCCCTTTGGCCTGGATGCGCCAACGCCGGGTGGTCAAACCAATGCACAGCCGGTATCCCTTGATGCTATTGACCAGATACAGGTGAACATTGCTCCTTACGATGTCACACAGGCTGGCTTTACCGGTGCAGGTGTTAATACCGTAACCAAATCGGGCAGCAATACTTTTAGTGGTACAGTGTACAGTTTTTTCCGCAACCAATCTATGACAGGTAAAAAAGTGGATAAAACTAAGTTTGTAGTACCCTCATTAAGCCAGTGGCAGGCTGGTTTTGCCTTTGGTGGTGCGATAAAAAAGAACAAACTTTTTTACTTTGTAAGTTTTGAAACAGAGCAGCGTAAAGATGACCCGAGCAGCTACAGGGCACAAAATGCTGGTAATACAGGAAAAAGTAACACAGCCCGTGTACTGGAGAGCGACCTGGTAGCGGTAAGCAATATTCTTAAAACAAGGTTTGGTTACGAAACCGGGCCTTACCAGGGTTATACCCACGACCAGAAAAATTACAAATGGCTGATAAAACTCGATTGGAATATCAGTGATGTACACAAACTGTCATTTACTTATAATGGCCTTGATGCAAAAAAGGATAAGCCGGCTCACCCAAGTGCCATTGGCAGAAGGGGACCAGATTTTACCACCATGCAGTTTAGAAACTCTGGTTACCAGATTGTAAATAAACTGCAGAGTTTTGGTACGGAGTTAAAGTCAAACTTTGGCAGTAAATCGGCCAATAAGCTGCGCATGGTGTACACCACGTTCAGGGATAACCGCAATCCTTTCTCAGCTCCTTTCCCCGTGGTGAATATCTCCAAAAACAATGTTCGGTATATCATTGCTGGTCATGAGCCATTCTCTATCAACAACGTACTTAACCAGGATGCACTGCAGGTAACTGACAATTTTAATATATTCCTGAAAAAACATACACTTACGGCAGGCATATCTTACGAGTCATTCAAATTTGCTAATTCATTCAACCTTACCGGTTACGGGCCAACCTTATTCTCTGATGCGGATATCAAAACTTTCAGGGACAGTGTACCTGTTGGTGGGGCACTTGTTTTTGGTGCTTATCCGCTTGATGTGGATGTGGCTTATGCAAGAAACAGGGCTGCGGCTGATAAATGGTCATGGTATTATCTTACTGTGAGCCAACTTTCTGCTTACCTGCAGGATGAGTGGAACGTAAGCAAAAACTTAACCGTTACCTACGGTATCCGTTTTGATAAACCCAACTACAGCAACCTGAGTTTTTCAAGTCCAGACTTTACAGGTGCAGGCACATTTGCAGGTACTTACACCAATGGCAGCCCTACTGTAGCCAATAACGATAACCTTACCCTGTTTGATGCCAATGGCAACAGAATTACGAATGGTGTGGGTAAAGACCTTGACAATACAAGACTGCCGACTAAAAAAGTATTACTGTCACCCCGTGTTGGTTTTAACTGGGATGTGAAGGGTGATAAAACACTGCAGTTGCGTGGTGGTTCCGGCTTGTTTACCGGCCGCTTTCCCTTTGTGTGGATTGGCAACCATATCGGTAATCCGTACAGCTTTTTTTATAATGTAACGGATAAAAACTTTAAATGGCCGCAGGTATGGAGAACCAATATCGGTGCTGATATCAAAATCCCTTTTGGAACTGTGGTAACGCTGGACGCTTCTTACACATCTGATGTAAATGCCATGATGGTGCGTAACTACAAACTGGGTACACCAACCGGTACGCTTAATGGCACCAATGCCGACAGGCGCAGTATTTACAAAACAACCGACCAGGGTACTGCCAATGCTTATGTGTTTACCAATACCAATGCCGGTTACCAGGTTAACCTTTCTGCACAGGCACAGCAAACTTTTAAGAAGGGATGGTTCCTGATGTTTGGCTACAATTACCTGGTGGCTAAGGATGCCAGTTCTATATCGGCCGAAATAAGCAGTGATGCATTTGACCGTAATCCTATACTGAATAATGCGAACAAGGCTACTGAAACTCCTTCGCTGTACGGCAATGCACACAGGATACTGGTGGCGGGTACTAAAAAATATGAGTACGGTAAAGACAAACGTTTTGCAACCACTATTTCCTTTTTCAGTTCATGGACGAGCGGCAACCGTTTTGCCTATGTATATGGTGGCGATATTAATAACGATGGTACCAGCAGCAACGACCTGATGTATGTGCCTACTGATGCTGAAATTGAGTTAATGCCATTTGCTCCATATTCTGATGTGAATGGTGTAACACAGAATGCTGTTACACAAAGAGCCGCTTTAAAACAGTTTATTGCCCAGGATAAATACCTTAGCGGACTGCGTGGCAATTACACTGAAAAATATGGCGGCGAAACACCCTGGTACAGCCAGCTTGACCTGCGTATTCTGCAGGATTTTAAACTGAAAGGGTCAAAATCAAAAGCTATACAAATAAGTGTTGATATGGTAAACCTGGGTAATTTTATTAACAGTAAATGGGGTGTGCGCAAGTATGCTACCACTTCAGGATACTTTCAGCCTTTAAGTGTGGCACTTACAGGGGCCAATGCCAATGTGCCTGTGTATACGTTTGATCCGTCTTTAAAACAAACCTTTAATTCTAATCCTGATTTGCAGAGCCGCTGGCAGATGCAGATTGGTGTTAGGTATATTTTTTAGATTGTGCATCATTTGATGAAAGGGCTGTTTCTGTAATAAGAGGCAGCCCTTTTTTAGTGCCGTTTATTACATACACCTGTCAGCCCAATACTCTTTGCTTTACCGCTGCCGTATCCACACCACCCTGTTTCATTTTTTGTTCAGCAGCTTGAAGTATCTGCTGTTTTAATTCAAACAGGGTACTGTCAAAATGTACATGCTTGTCCAGCATATAGCACATGTCGTATTCAATAGCTTCCCAGGTGCTAAAATCGGCATGGTTGTGCTGCAGGTGTACTTCCAGTTTATCCAGTGCATTGGCAACTTTTGCTTCGTAAGTTTCTTTGTTTTCAAATTCGTAAAAAAGGTCATGAATTTCCTGGCCATTGGTTAGATGCAGTGCGGCCCGCAGGTTTTCAATTGCCTGCTTTTCCCTTTCGGCCTTCAGTAATTTAATATCGGGGTTGCGCAGCTGGTCCAGTGCAGAGATGTCACCTGCTTCGGCCTCCACCAGGTCGTGGATGATGATCATTTTCAGCAGCCTGGCCGTATCCACCTTTTGCGTCAACAATGGTTCAACAAGGACAGCCATCAGCGCCATGCGCCAGCAATGCTCGGCCACGCTTTCCTGCCTGCCATTGGAGGTGTAACTGTGCCGCAGCTCAAATTTGAGCCGCTCGGCAAGGGTGAGTACTTTTAAAATGGATGTGATTTGTTCTTTCATCATCAAAAATAAAAAACAGGTGGCAAAAACCAGTGCCGTTGATAAAAAGAAAGGGGGTTTGTGTACGCTGCCGGATGATAATCCTTAGCTTTACCCACAATCAATCAATAATGATTACTGCACTGCAGGCAATTGATGCTACAAAAAAATGGATTGCCGATGTGGTGGTGGGTTGTAATTTTTGCCCCTTTGCTGCCAAGGTACTCAAACAGCAAACGGTGCATTACCGGGTGGAGGACAGTGCTGAAAAGGCTGTTTGCTTAACTGCCTTTATGCTGGAAGTTGCACGGTTAGATGAGGATGCCGGCATAGAAACAACCTTTCTCATCTTTCCCAATTCTTATGAGCGGCTGGATGATTACCTGGATTTGGTATCGCTGGCAGAAAAACTACTGAAAAAAAATGGCTATGAGGGCATTTACCAGGTGGCCAGTTTTCACCCGCTGTACCTTTTTGCCGGTAGTACTGAGGATGATGCGGCCAACTATACCAACCGCTCAGTATACCCCATGCTGCACCTGCTGCGGGAAAGCAGTATTGATGCTGCACTTGAGCATTATAAAGATCCCGAAGCCATACCCGGCCATAATATTGATTTTGCCAGGAACAAGGGATTGGTGTATATGCAGATGCTGAGGGAAAACTGCATTTAATTTGCTGATGTGATGATTTGCTGATGTGCTGATGGATGCTTCCGTGTGGTTGGTTGATAAGGTTTGGTATTTGAGTACTTTCATACTTTACAATTGAATAATTGCGTTTTTATAACATGGTTTTGAAAACTGAGAGCTACTCCATTTTTAATTTTTAATTCTTCATTCTTCATTCTTAAATTGTATTACACCCGTTTCAGCCATCCCGTAATACTCATCCTGCTGCGGTTAGCCAGGGCTACTTCATGCTCCATTTCATCACTTTTAAAAAATACGGCAGTTTGCGATTGGGGCGAAATTTTTTGTACAGTTTCATTTTGATACACTAATAATTGCCCTCCGTCTTCTTCCAGCCAGTTATTGTTAAGATAGCTGATGAGTGAATATTTCCTGTTGCTGTCGTTCTTAAACTGGTCACGGTGGCGTTTGTAAAAACTGCCTTCTTCATATACCGCATAGTGAAACTCATAACTGTTGATGCCGGTATAGCAGGTGCTGTTTAGCCTTTCAATAAAACCTTCCACCTGGTGCAGAAATTCCTGCTCAAAAATATTGTCGTGGCTTTTGTCCATCCAGTAAATTTTATCGCCCCGCATTTTCTGTGCGGCATCTTTAACAGCGTCATTGCCAATGCCCGCTGCATGCATCCTGTCATCTTTTTGCAACTGCAGTATGTTTTGCTGCAGCCCGTTAGAGAGTTCTTTACTTAAAAAATCAGCATCCAGGCCAATATTATTATCAAGGTAACTGTCTATGAGTAAGTCGTATGGGTTGGTCATGTGCCGGCAAGGTAGGGTGTTTTGGGTTAGGAGGGCTTTATAATGGCTTACAATCGGAGCATTGCTGATATGCCGGGTGTGATCAAAAGTTTCTTTCTTTCCCTCCAGTATAAAGTTTACAGGCGCAACCTTCATCAATGTTCATCATTAATCTCTCCCTTCAATCCTTTTTTTTGCTGCCGTGTCTGCTATGTAAAAGGCCTTGGCTGCCTTGTCAGTTGAATGAAGACACCATAAAGATAATATTTTTATTTACAGTTATAATAAAACTCCGTCTGCTATGAGCGGTCATCTGTATTTAAACAGCGCCGCAAGTTTTTGT
>JANMDL010000506.1:0-2833 GCA_031376295.1 Chitinophagales bacterium | reverse complement strand
ATGGGCCGGAACAAATCGTTTACTCTATCGCCATTTGGTGTAAATGAGTTGGGTATGTAAAATCCCGGTTGCACAAAAAATACTTTTACCAGGATAGTATCTGTATCAAAACAACCTGCGTCATTGCTTACCCTTACTGTGTATTCAATATTGCCAGGTGGTAATGCTACCGGGCCGGCAACACCGGCGTTGGTAAGGTATAATGGCGGAGACCATAAGTAATTGTCGCCTCCCGTGGCTTTCAGCAGCAATGGCTCACCTTCCACTATTGACGTGTCTGCAGGGCCGGCATCTGCAATAATTTTTGGATACACCCTCACCCATACCGTATCAACTGAAGGTTTGGGGCAACCCAAAGTATCTCTTACATACACCACATAACGCACAGTGGCTGGCAAACCCACCGCTACAGGATTGGCAATAAAATTATTGGTAAGATAAGCTGCAGGTAACCATGCATAGCTTGATCCGCCCGACGCCTGCAACTGTGCGTTGCCGCCAAAGCAGATCAGCGTATCATTACTGGCAGTTACCAAAGGATATGGAACAACCCTTACCCTTATTGAATCGGTTGTATTGCACTTGCCAATGCTGGATGTAACATAATAAGTAGTGGATGCCAATGGCTTTGCTACCGGGTTTTTAATCAGCAGGCTGCTTAATGACCCCGGCGGACTCCAGGTATAATACAATCCATCACTGAAGGGTCTGAGCAATACTGAATCTGTAAGGCAGATGGTAGTATCATTACCTGCATCAAGGGTTACAAAACTTTTTACATTCACCCTTACCGAATCGTTGCCCTGGCAGCCGAAAGCATCGGTAAACGTTACATAATAAGTAGTAGGCACATCCGGACTTATCAGCGGACTGGGGCTGGTTAAGCTGCTGATATTGTAATTGGGGCTCCACAAAAAACTGCCAGCACCAACTGCCACTAACTGCAATGTATCAATATCACAAATAAGCGTATCGTTACTTACCTGGAACTGTGCCCTGTCCACCACCGTTATCTGCTTATATACTGTATCAATACACCCCTTATTACTGCTTACAACAAAACTAACCTGGTAGCTGCCCGAATTGCTGTATGTATAAGCAGTGAATTGCTGGCGTGATGTATCTGCCAGTGTACCAGGGTCGCCAAAATTCCATGACCAAAAATTTACTGCCCCGTATAAAGTGGTTGTATTATCCCGGAATTGTATGGGGGTGTTTTTACATTGCCCCGCCACCGTAAAATCGGGGAAAAAGCCGGGGTACACTTTTACAATGGCTGTGGTGGAATCGGAGCAGGCAAGCCCTCTGTTTACTACAAATTTTATTACATAAATTCCTGTATCAGGGTAAGTAAAAGTGGGTGCCTGCTGGTTGGAAGTATCTGAAGTACTCCCTGCAACACCAAAATCCCAGAACCAGGTTTGAATATTGGTACTGGATGCATTGTTGCTGAAATTGAGGGTAAAGCCATCGCAACTGATATACTCCGGGTTAAGTTTGGCCTGGGTAAGCTGGCAATTGGCCACCTGTATATGCAGCGATTTTCTTACTTCAGCAATTTTGATATTGGTACCCCGCCGGTATTCGCTAACACATACGGTAAGCACATACACACCCGAAGCAGGTGCAATACCCGATACCAGGCCTGTAACCCGATTGATAGTAACATTGCTTCCCATTGGAAAAGCACCAGAAAAACTACCACTGTAAGGTACAGATGCATATGGTGGTGCTGATGCCGGGTTGGGCGATGCATTTCCTGATCCGCCTCCGGCATATGCATTGCAAAATTCATATACCAGTGAATCGTTATTTCTGTCAAAAGCACTAAAGTCGAAATTAAAATTACCTCCTTCGCAAATAATCGCTGTATCATTAAATGCAAAACTGGCACTGCTGTTCTTTTCAGCATTGGCAATGGCAGTTCCGGGTATTGTTACCGTCCAGGTATCGCCTATATTATTACTGGGTGCCTGTATATTATTAATACCCGAAATGCGGCAACACCGCTGATATGATACAATATACCCACTGGTGTTTTTCTCAAGTTCCTTAATTATTGAGTAAGTTACAACCTTATAACAGATAAGCGGTATAGGGCTTATACAGGGATAGCAGGTTTGCAGGGTACAGTTCTGTGCATTAGAAGAGTCTTCGTAAGTAACTGCGTCATTTGATATAAACTCCGAAGTGGCGGCATTAAAAAAAGTAAAAGATATGGTTGGATCAAACTGGTTATTGGTAAGCAGGCAGCTGGTGTACAGGTATAAAGTAATGCGGTATCTTACCCGGTTGGCATTACTACCCTGTCCCAGGTACTCGTAGTTCATCGTACCGCCCTTTGTGTGGTTGGCATACCCTTCTATGCACACAAATAATAACAATAATATGGCAAGAGTTTTTTTCAAAAAAGACCGGAACAATAAAATAACAGCACTTTTTAATATTATAACAAACGATAAATTACATAAAAAAGTTCTGTTTTGCACATTTTCATCCTCAGAAATACCCGGAAATGTGCTGAAATGGCATTTTGTGGTACTTATCAGGCAAAACAGGTTGTTAAAAAATTATCGCCTCAATTTTCCCTATTGCTTTTTGCCCTCGCTAACAACCCTTACTTTTGCGGCACAAATTTTTTTTATGCTCTCCAACATACAGGTTACAGGCAATAAGGATACACGAAGCGGATTTGGCGATGGCATTTTAGAAGCTGCCCGCAAAAACCCGGCTATAGTGGCACTTACTGCCGACCTTGCCGGCTCGTTAAAACTGAATGGCTTTATTAAGGAATTTCCCGAACGTTTTATCCAGTGCGGTATTTCTGAAGCCA
>JANMDL010000505.1:0-6798 GCA_031376295.1 Chitinophagales bacterium | reverse complement strand
GCGCCGATAAGGTAATTTAGATGTCACAGCCCCGATGCAGACGATTCCGAACTAAAGCAACGATATATCCCCGATGTCACGGAAAGGCATCTCCACCGATCTAAAACTCTACCTGCATACCGCCTGGTATTACTGCCAACGTCCAGGGCTTGGCGTTGTTGGGGGATTTGAAAAACGTCCGCCCGGAACTAAAGCCCAATTAAAAAACTAAAGTTGAAGTTAACAACTAAAAGCCAAATTGGAAAACGTCCAGCCTGGACAACTGCTGCCACGTTGCTGCAGATGAAGATTACAATGTCCTGCCCCAATAACGCCAAACCCAATGTTGGCTGCTGCTTTTATACGCCATATTCTTGAATAAAGTCTTTGAGTTCTTTAGCTATTTCATCTTCGTCTTTAATAGCTTTAATGTAATCATCTATTTCTTCTTCTGACAATTCTTCACCGTTATCTAATCTTCTTTTTAACGAAGTTGAAGTGTCAATAGCAGCAGCCATACGATTAGCTATTGAGTTTACTTTTTCTTTTTTAGCAGATGTGTCTATAATTACTTTTTTGCTCATTTTAATTATTTGAGGAACTGTCAATAAATATTGTGTCATACTTTGAACATACAGAACGAAAAACGTCTTTTACAATTTTCAATGTGTCGTCATTTTCTTTTTCTTCTGTGTAGCCATAAAATTCTAACCATCTAACTGCTTCTCTATTCGTTAGCTCATAGGAAAAGTCGTCAATTGAAAATTCTTTGTCAAGCAAAGTCGCTACGATGATTTTAGAGTACCTTTCAATTTCTTCCTTTAATTTTTCTTCTGTTTCTGTCTCTTGTTCTAACTCTGCCATTATCTCGTCAATGTAATCTCTTCTTTCGTCACCAAGACTTTCGTCATATTCCTGCAATTGCCTTTCTAAAGATTTAAGGCTTGGAATTGCAGCTTTGAATTCGTCAATTGAAACGTTTTCTCTGTAGTGTCTTATTTTTTTAACGAGTTGTCCAACATTGCCAAAATAAGAACCAGCAGGCGCTGTGGTAAATTCATACTTTAATAAGTCCATATAAACGATTTATTTTTTTTGTTTTGTTATGAAAAGTGAGGTCTGTCTAAAGTAGCAGCCAACGGGCAGGGCTTGGCGTTGTTGGGGGATTTGAAAAACGTCCGCCCGGAACTAAAGCCCAATTAAAAAACTAAAGTTGAAGATAACAACTAAAAGCCAAATTGAAAAACGTCGAGCCGGAACAACTGCTGCCATGTTGCTACAGATGAAGATTACAACGTCCTGCCCCAATAACGCCAAACCCAATGTTGTATGCCGTTTTAAGTGAAGTCGCACCTAATTGTCTCAAAAACAAAGGGCATTCCCATAATTCTATAATGATACCTATAAATTAACTTTGGAAAATCTGGATTAGTCGCCACGTAAAGTTGATAAAAGTTATTTTTTGCTTCACAGTTTATTCCTGCAAAATAGACAGTTAACTTTTCGATTAAGTCAAGGATTTGATTGTAGTAAAAATCTATTCTTTCAGATAATTTGTTGCCTTGGAAATTTGGTTCTTGAAGTGTCGCTGTGTTACCTTCTTGAATTAATTTAAATCTTTCAATTTCAAAATCTTCGTGTTCAATGTCCCCTCGTGTTTTTGAAAAATCGTTTAAAAAGTTAAGTCGAGCTTTTTGCAACACGTTAAGTAAGGGTTGGTATTTTGCATATTGTCCCGACTGATTTTGCGAATACTTACTTTCAAATTTCTTATAATCACAAAAGTAAAAATTTTCGATTTTAAAATTCCCATCTACAAGGATGTCGCTTTTAAAAAATAGCACTAATAAAACTTTACCTCTGATAAAAAAATCTTTTGTCAAATTTGAAATTTCGAATTCTTTTTTTCTCAAAAAGGTCGTACTGCCGTCATTAGCGACCTTAAAAAGTGTTCCATCTTGAACTCCTTGAATAAATTCTTGTGTAGTTGACTGTAGCTTATTACGTACATCGTAAAAGTTTGTCAGTTCTGGAATAATCTTGCTTAGAAAAGTTGAAGGAATTTTATCTAAAAAAGGTTCTCCGTTCAGAAACTTACAAATGTTTTCCATTTGAAGATAGAACCTTGGCATTATGCCTTGTTTTGTGCCATAACCTGGAGAAGTTTCAATGTGAAATTGCATTAACTGTCTATTTGAGGTGTCAAAAAATTGGCATAGAAACCAATGTTGTATGCCGTTTTGGGTCTGCGAAGTGTTGTGATTACAATCTGCTTTAATTAATAACGGTCGTCTGGTTCAGGGGCTTCTTCTACATATTCATTACTATCTCTCCAATCGTCAACCGCACTTTCTTCAATTTCTTCTTTTGTTATCATTTCGTATTTATAACTAAAAAGAAAGGTTGCTATTCTTGATTTTGAAATTCTATACCTATCTGAAATTCTTGCAATTGCGCTTTGAAATAGATGTTTTGAGTTTTCATCAGTACTTGAAACAGTGTCTGTAATAACTAAATAATCCCGAAGTATTAAATTTAGTGTGTCAAAAGAAATTTTACGTATTTCGGAGAGCATAATAATTTTTTCTTTTTCGTAAGAAAGCTGTCTTTCTATACGTTCATTAAGGTTTTCAAACTTTTCTGTTTCGGTTAATATTTTCTTTTCTTCTTTTTTGGGCTTGGAGTCTTGGCAGCTACAAAAAAACTGCAAAAGAATAAATAAAGTAAGAAGAGTTTTCATACTTGTTATTTTTTTATGATTAGCTGATACTTGTGTTTTATATTTCTGTTGTAATAACTACCTATTGAAGATGCTTGCTTTAATTCATTCCAAATTTCTATTGGAACATTTTGATGTACATAAGTTTCTTTATCTGTTTCGTACACAAAGAAACCAACTTTTAAATCACAACTATAGAACTTTGCACTTCTAATCCAACTGCTTTTATCTGTATTTAAGTTTTCAGTAAATGCAAACTTTGTTTTTTTAATTAGTGTTTCTGCCTCATTAAAATTTTTAAATTCACTTTTAAGGTCATTGCAATTTTGTGATTTGCAAGAACAAAAAAATAGGGATAATACAATAATGATTTTAATTACTTTCATTGCTTATTGATTGTTATCTTCTAACTCATCTACCTTGTCTTCTAAGTCTTGTACTTTTCTTTCGGTTTCTCTCTTATTCCAATAATCATCATCAATTTGATTTTTTAATTCATCTACGTTGTCTCTTGTTTCGTCAATGTCATTTTGTAGGTCTTCTTTTTCATTTTCCATATTTCTTAAACTACTTTCTAAATCCTCTTTCTCGTCTTCCAAATCGCTAACCTGGGATTTGAACTTTTTTAAATCAGTTTGTAGTTTTTTTAGTTCTTTGTTTTGAATTATGTTGAAGGAAATTGAAGCAATACAAAAAATGGATAGTGCTATGATTATGATTTTGCCTTTCATATGTATTTAAAAAACTTGTTTTAAAATATTATTTTCCCTTTTGTATAACCATAGGAACCTTCAACTTTTAAAATCACTTCTTGACTGTACGAATACTCATAGCAATATTTTGTAACAATGTAAATATTCTTGTCGTCCACTTTATACAAATTTGAACCTTTACGAGTTATCTTCACTACATAATTCCCTTTGTCAATATCAATCGGTGTTAATAACAATTTTGCATCTTCTAAATCGTCTGAAGAGTTTAAGACTTTCGTTCCGTCCGTCAGGGCAGTACCTTTATAAAATGCCTCAATATCGTAGTCTGAACTTTTGTGATTGTTATAAGAAGTCAGCGTCAAAATAAAAAGAAGCCCGGAAAATAATTTTGTCATACTTGGAAGAATTAGGGTGGTCAAATAAAATGGCATACAACGCCCGGGGCTTGGCGTTGGGCTGGACGTTTTAACGTCCAGCCCCGGAACCGCAGCCCCAAAAAGTTGCGAAGTTGAAGGTAACAAAAAAAAGTTCAGAGAAGCTCGTCCAGCCCCGAACAAAAGTAAAATAGAATTACCGCTGCTTGGGCAGACCAACGGTCTGCCAGCCTACCGCCAAACCCATGTAGGCAGCAGAGCAAAAAATTAGGATTAAAATTTAAGAGACAAAAAATGTTGATTAAAGATTTGCAGCTTACCAGGCAACACAGATGAATTTTTGCTTTGCTGTCCTACGGTCACGGCTTGGCGATGTGGCGGCATTTGAAAAACGTCCAGCCCGGAACCGCAGCCGAATAGAATTACTAATGATGAAGATAACAACAAAAGCTTAATAGTAAAAGTCAAGCCCGGACTGCTGCTGAATAACGAACAAAAAGTTGAGAATATATTCGTCGCCCCGCCATATTGCCAAACCGAATGTTGCACGCCGTTTTATTTTGTCGGAGCTACGGTTGCCGAATTAAAACGTACTAACTTGTCCCAATCTATTGAGCCATTGTCTAAGCAGAATGTGTCAGCAAATTCTTTTGTGAATTTGTTTATCATTTGCGAATACGATTGAATGAAATCATCGTTACGTTCTTTAGCTTGATGTCCTAATGGTTCAATAATTTTTGTGTAGAGGTCTGTGTCACCAGAAACAAATTCCCAAAATTTTTGACCACAATATTTGAAATAGTCGCCTTTGTCTGAATTGTTGTCCCTGCCATAACAGCAACCGTTTACTGCTGTAATATTAAGTTGCGAATTACTTGTACGAAGTGTCTTTTGTGCAGTCTTGAAATCCGCTCTCATCTTACCAATTTGTGAACTATTGCCCCAATTGGGACCAGATTTTATTGTTACGATATAACGGATACCATCTTTGTCAAACTCCAAGTCAATACCGGGAATACCTGATTTACGTCCGTTATAAACTTTGCCATTAATAAATATCGCAAGTCCTTCAAGCCAATCACCAAAAATAGTTTCTTCTTGTGAGGATATGAAAGCATCGGTCAGACTCTTGATAATATCTTGAGCAGTGAGAATGTATTTCGCTTTGAAGAGATAAGGGTTTTTCTTGCCAAGAACTTTCTTTAGCTTCAAATCATTCAGCCCAGCAATTCTTTTTTGGTGAAAAGTCCCGATGTTTTCTTCAACGTACTGCGTAACGTCTTTTAGATTTAGTTGTTTCATATTTTACTTCCGGCTCTAATAAATATAATTTCGTTGGCTCAACTTGCTCTTTTACCATTTCGTAATATTCAGGAACAATGTCAATTCCAATTGAATGACGTTTCATTCTGTTTGCAACTAAAACGGTTGTTCCAGAACCCATGAAAGGGTCAAGCACTGTATCTTTTTCTTTGGTGAACAACTTCATGAACCATTGGGGCAATTCTTCGGGAAATGCAGCACTATGATTTTTATTACTGCATTCTGTTGCCAAATGCAAAACGTTTGTTGGATAGGCTTTGTCTCGTGTCAACCAATTTGAAATATTTTTGCCGAAACCACTACCAACTTTTGAATTGTCCCGTATTTTATCGGTGTCGCTTAAATTTTTAAGCCTTGATTTTGCCCAGTCGCCCATAGGAACCATTACTTCTTCTTGATACATATGAAATTTCTTGTCCTTGTTGAATTGAAGAAGCCTTTCCCATGAATCACGAAAACGGTTGGGCCATTTACCAGGGTAGCAGTTTTTTTTGTGCCAAATAAATTCTTCTGTCCATAGCCATCCTTGTTTACGCATTGCAAGAATTAGTTCCATTACATAAGTGCTGCGTTCTCCGTCAACGACCTTCTCTTTAATATTTAAAATGAAAGTTCCTGTTGGTTTTAATACTCGTAAAAGTTCTTTGGTTATTGGCAGAAACCATTCAACATATTTGTCGTGATGAATGCCACCGTAAGTCCCTTTTCGTTGGTCAGCGTATGGGGGAGAAGTAACAATGAGGTCAACGCAATTGTCTGGAAGTTTTTTAAGCATCTGCTTGCTATCGCCAAGAAATAAATCTGTTCGTATCTCCATGATATGTGTCCCGTTTGTACAAATATAAAACCTTTGTCCAGAAAATGCCAAAATACTTAGTAACGTTTGAGGGTTCGGAAAAATGGCGTGCAACGGGCAGGGCTTTGGGCAGGTGTGGCATTAGTATTCCGTCCGCCCACAGCCGCTGCTGATTGAAAATATAAAGTTGAAATTAAGAACTAAAGTTGAAAGTTGTTTGTCCAGCCCGAACTGAAGCTTGGATTTGTAATTGGCTGAAGTTTGTTTGTCAAGCCACTCTTGCACAAAACCCAATGTTGGCTGCCGTTATTATAACCTTAAAGATAAAGCCCCAAGAATCGAAAAGTAGCTCCCTTTTTTACGAAGTAGAATTGAAGACTTGATTTCCACCGTTCTGAAGATGGATCTATAAATCGAATTCGATGTACTTCAATTGAGTTATTTTCAAATGCCAACATATCGATTCCATAACGCCCGGTCGAAAAATATTTTAGCATTTTCGGAAACAAAAACGAATCACGATAAAACTTCATGAAGTTATCGGGTAGCATACGGCGTATCGGGATATCTTCTACACTAGTTCCACGGTCAAAACTTTTGCAGGCTTGGCAATTTATTGTATCAAATGAATATTTCTCTAATAAACTTATGTCGTTATTTTCAAGCGCTTGAATTACATTCTTCCAGGATTTCATTAGCTGGAAAGAATCTGCGCTTGAAATAACAATGTCCGGAGCGAATTCGGCCATTTGTGTCTCGGCAATAACTTTATCCTCAGCCTGAATTTCCGAAGAATTAGGATTGGTACAAGAAATCAACTCTCCAAGTAATAAAAGTAAAAGTAGGTATTTTAACATCTTAAAAATTGTACTGTTGAACTAATGGCAGCCAACG
>JANMDL010000438.1:0-4433 GCA_031376295.1 Chitinophagales bacterium | reverse complement strand
CGTTATCTGACGCATACACCATCGGGTCAAAAAGGTCAAATTGCCTGAAATTAAGGGGTATGGGATAAAAATAACTAAGTACCCTCAGCATAACCACCATACCAATTAAGAATAAGCAGCCCAGCATCACATTATAGCGCCGTGCAAAAAAGCCTGCAGTTAAATGAATAAAAAGCAGGAGGCAGAATGTAGCCAGCATACGCAGCCAGGCAGCCGCAGCAGTATTGCTCTGTATAATTACACCGGCATTGCGGGAAAGAAAAAACAGGGTACTGCCATGCAGCGAGCTGATAGCAGCAATACCCTCCTTTTCAGAAATATCATAATTATCAGCAATACGGTCTCCTGCAGTAAACAAATTTTGAAGGTATACATTGTCGATACGATAGTCCCATTTTACAGGTATAAGTGCCACACACAGGTATGGGCCCGCCATCACACGCCTCCACACATAGTATGCATTTTGTATTCTCTTAAAACCACAACTATCTTTTGAATTGATGATGCTGCTGTCGGGAAGCACTGTTTGTGTATTCCAGAACAATATCCTGTTGGCATAAGGCTCAAAAGCCGGGTAAACAAAAAGGAAGTGCTTCTTATCAAGGTACTTTCTAAGCAGCGGTTCATCGTATTTTTTTAAAACAAGCTTTGTAAGGCTGGCTGTATCAGTAGCCAGTTTTTCCACTTCTTTTTCCTCCCCATGTATTTTGGCCGTAATATTCTTTTGTACTGCCCGTACAGAAGAGTTGACCGACCAGTAATTATCAATAATAAACGAAATTGTTACCAACCAGGCAGCAATCACCAGCAGGTAAATATTATTGAAAAAAAAACGCTTTATACCAATCTCTTTTTGCAAATTATTAATTTTAGGGTCTTTTTATCCTGTTCCACACAGCATCCATCTCTTCCAGCGTCATATCCTGCAGGTTTTGCCCGCCTTTTAGCGCTTCCTGCTCCATTTTGGTAAAGCGGTCAATAAATTTTTTATTCGTCCGCTCCAGGGCATTCTCAGCATCTACCTGCAAAAACCTTGCAAAATTTATCAAAGAGAAAAAAACATCCCCTAATTCGTCTTCAATTTTATCCTGGTCGCCCCCCGCAATGGCTTCTTTCAGCTCCTGCTGCTCTTCTTCCACCTTATCCCACACCTGTTCTTTGGTGTCCCATTCAAAACCCACCTGCCGGGCTTTTTCCTGCAGTCGCATGGCCTTTACGGTAGCCGGCAATGCCTTAGGTACACCAGCCAGTACAGATGTTTTGCCTTCCTTCAGCTTTAGTTTTTCCCAATTACGCTTTACATCTTCTTCATCAGCCACCTGCACATCCCCGTATATATGCGGATGCCGGGCTACCAGTTTATCACACACACCATTAATCATTTCAGCCAGGGTAAACTGTTTTTCTTCCGTTCCAATCTTTGCATAAAATACCAGGTGCAGCATCAGGTCACCAAGTTCCTCTTTTATACCCTTCCAGTCTTTATCAGTAATAGCATCTGCCAGCTCATAGGTTTCCTCAATAGTAAGCTGGCGCAGGGTATGTATGGTCTGTTTCCTGTCCCAGGGGCATTTCTCCCTCAAATCGTCCATAATGGTTACGAGGCGTTCAAAAGCTTTGTTGTAATCCGGCATCAGAATAAATTTATACGTTCCATAATGATATAATGAAAAAAATCATAGTCAGCAATAATACCACAATAAAAGAAAGCAGGTTGAGAATGATAAACTTAAAAATTGTTGTTACCCTGCGCTGCTGGTAAAAATTACGCATGCATTTATACCCGTAAAAGAAAAATATCAGCAAGAAAAGCAGATTATAAAAACCTTTCAGGTTTTCGCTGCCGAAAGATACATATTTGAATAAAAGTATCAATATAAAAGCGAAAATAAACGTGGCACAATAAAGATGGATGCTGAATATTGCATGATTCACAAAATAGTATTTCCGGCCTTTGCGGTAAAGTAAGCTGAGCAAAAAGGCAAAAGCAGGCAATGAAAGAAAAAACATCTGCGGCAGGCTGTGTGTGAATTTACCAAGCAGGTCTCTGCCAAAAACACCCGACTTATCACTTGTCTTTTCAACCAGGTCAATGGCCTTACGCACCCTCAGCCGTTTCCACCAGCCATCCTGCTTTTCTGCCGGCAAAAGCGCCTGTACCGAATCATAGGCAGTCACGGTGCGGTAATACCCCGAGGAGAAATCAATAGAAAAAATATTTCTTGTGTTCTTTTTAACCGCAACTTTACCCTGTTTGGTACGCTCTTCATTAATGGAATCAAGCTTAGTTTCATATTTCAGCGCAAGCATTGAATCTGCATAAGCAGATACAGCAAAATCCTTTTCCAGTATACCGGCCTTTTTTATAAAGTTACCAATAACCTTTTTTACCACTGTCTTCAATACACTATCGGTCAGTTCTCTCTCCTGCTCTTTTAACCCCTTAATAACGGTATTTATCCTTTCCACCTTTCCCTTTGCATTGAATGTGCTGCCACCAGTGTTGATATTATCTGGTTTAACAATACTGAAAAAGAAAAGGAAGAAAAACGCTGACGTAAACACATACATTCTTATCGGGTTAAGATAGCTGGCACGCCTGCCCATCATATACTCACGGGAAAGAAACCCCGGGTAAAAAAGCAGGTATTTGAGTGTGCTGAAAAATTTACCGTCAAAATGTGTTATATCCTGGAAAAAGTGTGATATGAGGTGCCATACCGTTTCCTTGGGCTCAATATTCTCCTGCCCGCATATATGACAAAACCTGCCCTGCACCACAGCATTGCAGTTTAAACAGCTTTTTTCTTTTCTCTCAGCAAAATGGCTCACCTGCAATAATTTTGTTAAAAATAATAAAGTTTACTTGCATACAAGATAATGGCACGATTTACGTTGTTAATAATTTAATTTTACACTTTGCATATTGCCCGAACCGGTATTCTCTCAGCAAAAAAGACTGGATAAGGCACAGTTGGTGAAAATAAAATAAAAAAATGAAGCTACTTTTTTTGTTGTTTGCGCTTCCGCTGGCCAGTTTGCAGGATGCGGCTGCTCAGTTCTATTACAAGGATATTGTGATAAACAGGCAGTTAATGGCTGAACTGGTTGTATTGAAAGAGCAGAAAATACACACCATCAGGGTAAAAAGTTTCGACAGGGAAGATGAACCAAGCGAAGGGTTTTTTTGCGAAAAAAAACTGAAAAGAGATTATTCGCAGTTTGAAACTGTTACCCGGTCATATGCCACACCTGCTTCAGTTTTAACATCGTACTTCAACGAAAAAGGGCAATTGGTACAAAGCATAGACTCAACAGAAATTTCAGTAGGCTTTACAAAATATACATACGATGGCCTGGGCAACCTTACCTCCATTGGTTCCGGCTCCCGGTCTGCTGATGATGATTACAGTGTGGATGCCGCTGAGACTCATTTGTATTACTACAACGATAATAACCAGCCGGTGAAGCTGGTAAAAGTGAAGAACAATAAAGACAGTGTGGTCATCAATTTAATACTGGACGAAAAAGGAAATGTGGTGGAAGAAAAAAACACCAGAACAGGTCAGTCGTATTACTATTATTACGACGCCAAAAACAGGCTCACAGATGTAGTGTACTTTAACAGTTCATTGCGCAAACTGCTGCCGGTACTCATGTTTGAATACAACCAGCTTAGCCAGCCTGTACAAATGATTACCGGTGAAGAAGGTTCAATATTCTATTACACATGGAAATATACTTATGAAAACGGGCTGAAAATAAGGGAGAAATGCTACTACAATAAAAAAGGAGATCCGCTGATCAGAGATCCGGGTAATGGATTTGGCGGCCCACGTAACCTTCAGGGCATTATTGAGTACGAATACAGGTAAACACAAAAAAATAATTACGGATACATTTAATAAAAAACCCGGAGTAAGTACAGGTAATTTTTTACATGCCACAAACCCCGGGATTTTACTTACCAAAGGTATTAATGAAATATGATTGTACCCGGTCTTGTAAAATCTGTGGCACAACCAACAGAAATACGTGGCCTGGTAAAATCTGTAGCACACATTGAACTTGCATAGATAATTGATCCACCTTTTACCTTTTGCATTTCATTTCCATTGAGCGTTGAAATTGTTTGTTTTTTCAGGCTCAGTTTACGGGAAGTTTTTTCTTTCATAAAAAAATTTAAGTTTAATAACACTGTTTCCAACAAAATTGAAATAAAAGCTGCCGCACCCTGTTAAACAACAGGCTACGAAAACCCTTATTCACCCGGCGAAATTATATGATTAAATTTTTGTATGCAATACCATAAAAGTAGTATCAGCATGGCTAAAATCAGCCTTACGCAGCTTTAATTTATACAGCAAATGTTTTTCTAAAGCTGTTTCCCGTGTAAACACAGCCTTTATTTAAGGTTATGATATACTTTTTGC
>JANMDL010000318.1:0-2600 GCA_031376295.1 Chitinophagales bacterium | reverse complement strand
AAAACAACCCTGCTGCGCCTGTTGTACGGCGAGCTGAAGCCTGACACAGGAAGGATAAACTATCATATTAGTAACATTCCCGGCCAACATTCCTTTTACGATGTTAAAACAAGGCTGGCATTTATACCTCAGCGGCCCAATGCATGGTATGGCTCATTGATGGACAACCTGCAGTTTACTGCCACACATTTTGGGCAAACAGGCAAGGAAAATTATTTATGGACGGAAATGATTGTGGCAAGAATGGGCCTGCGTCCCTTTAGAACCTACAACTGGAGCAGGATTTCTTCCGGCTATAAAATGAGGTTTGAGCTGGCCCGTACATTGGTAAAAAAACCTGAATTGCTGCTGCTTGATGAGCCATTGGCCAACTTAGATGTGCTGGCCCAGCAGGTTATTTTAGAAGATCTTAAATACCTTGCCCGGTCGCAGAGTATGCCCATGGGTATTATCCTCAGTTCGCAGCAACTGTACGAAGTGGAGAAAGTATCAGAAGAGGTAATTTTTTTACAGCGGGGTGTGGCAAGGTTGCAACAGACTGCAAAGCCGGAAAACGAAGGACAAACAGAATTGGTGCTGGAGTTGGAAACCACCGCCGACAGGGAGAAAATACAGCAGGTTTTTGAAGGATACGGCCTGCAGAAAATTTCGTTTAACGGGGGGGTGTATATTCTTTATTTTGCCGGAGCCATAAACATAAGTCTGTTGATGAAAAGGATTGGCGAAGCAGAACTTCCTGTAAAATACCTGCGTGATATATCTGTGTCATCCCGCCGCTTTTTTGGTGCGTAACCCTTTTATTAAAAATGCTACAGCATGATGTTTAAAAAATTAAATCAGTACCTGCTTACAAAATATCCTTCATTGTGGAACACGAGGGTGCTGCAGGTGCTTGCGGCCAATGCCATTATTCATATACTTTTTTTCCTGGGCGGTTATGCTTCATTAACTGCCGGCAGCTCCATGCATAGTTATTCTTACCAATTTTACAGCCCGGGGCTTGTGTTTTTTTCGGTCTTATGCAGCTTTGTGGTATTGGTGCTGTGGCTGGTATTTTACCTGCGCAACAATGCTTTCAAATCTTTTTACACTATCGGCAAATGGCACTTAATAAAAGAAATGCTTATTGTGATGGTGATTGTATTTACATCTATCATTTTTTTTGAAAGTTATAATGCAGGCATCAGGGCAAAGGGGCGGAGTATTACCAGCAGCAGCCAGTTGCTGAAAGAAGCCAATGCCATCAACCTGGCGATGGCTTTTATCCCCATTTCAAAATCAGATTATTTTATATTGCGAACCTGCGATAAAGAGAATAACGGCATAACTTCCTCTTATTATGACTATGAAAACCTGGATACCATTAACACGATGATAGCAGTACGTGATACTGCCAGTGATGAATTTAATGCGAATGACAACAGGCTTGACAGTATGGGTATTGTTAAGCGGAATGCATTGCGCAAGCCAGGCGCCATCAGCTACCTGCATTACTGTAAAACTTTTGTTACGCTGGATGATGCCCCGGGTTTTGCAGATAACCCGCAATTGAAGGCCACTGTAAATCGTTGGGTAAAAAACCACAATAATGATTCCATAAAATATATCCTGGACGAATGTTTGAAAGTGTGTAAAAAATATGATGTAGATCTTTCACTTAATGCAGCACAGCTGGCCAGTCTGCCTTTTGGTGATAGTGTGCATACCGTGAATAAATTTGTGAAGACCAGTAAGTACGACGGAGAAAACTTTGAGGGCAACACTTATATAAGTATTTATGAACTGCAACAAAGTATGGCGTTTGCCGAAAGCTGCCATGTCGGCAAAGGTAAATACTTAAATGAACATCTTCTGCCAAGTCTGTATGTAATGCTCTTTATTGGCATTGTCATCATCTGCTACCGGCGGTTCAGCAAAAAAAGCTTTTTTATCAGCCTTGTGGGTGCGGTAGTATGGTTTATATTTTTTGGATTGCTGGGTGCAGCTACTGCAAGTGCGGACGTGGTGGGAGTACTTTTTCTTTTCCTTTTTGTACTGTTCAGCATCGTTGGCTTTTTGCAGCTTATAAACAAAAGTCAGAAAACCCTTACCGGTGTTTTCCTCAACTGGCATATATATACACTTCCTGTTGTACTGCCTGCAATAGCGGCTATTATCACTGTTAATTACGAGCATCTTTCAAACTACAGGTACCTTGCTGATAGTATGATTGACTATTGTAAAATTTATCCTTTCAGTTGCTGGGTAAGTAAACATTTTGAAGAAATTGCCTGGGGAAACTTTGCTATTTCTCTGCTTTATTGCGTATTTGTATTTAACCGGGTTACAAAAAAATGGCATGTAATGCCTGATGAATAAACGGAGAAATGTAATTTCAACAGGAGTGAACAGTATGAGAAATATTTTATTGGCGGTACTGCTGTTTCCATTGGGTGCTTTATCTCAAATGATGCCGGTAAGTGTAAAAGAGACTGACCCGCATAAAGATGAAATAAATAAGGATATTGCCAGGTTATTAATATCGTTGTCAACAGATACAAAATTTACTTTTACTGCAAGTTATGAAAGGGAGGTTGCAAGGCCGCTTACATTGGCGCTTA
>JANMDL010000390.1:0-2877 GCA_031376295.1 Chitinophagales bacterium | reverse complement strand
TCAGGTCTTTAGCAAGGGTGTCTTCCAGCATCATAGGTGCCACGTACAGGTTGCATTGCTGGTTTAACTGTATCAGGGCCATTTCCCTGTAAAACAGCGCAGCCATATCTGCACAGAACAGGCACAGCAGGTTTGAGGTGCCGTTTTCGCTGGCCATAAATTCCCGCAGGGGCTGCAGGGTAAACTGTTTTGTTTCAAGATGCGTAATATGGTTGTACAGGATACTCCCGCCTTTTTGCTGAAAGCGGGTAAGCATACTGAATACCTGGTTGTAACCTGCATCATAATACGAGGTAGCCAGGGCACCAGTGCCGTTGGCGGCTGCCAGCCCGCCAGTAAGCGCAGTGTTAAAGCAGAGATTGAGCGAATGAACGATGGTGGTGGGGTGTGCCTGCCAGTTTTCGGGCAGGTTGGCACCCATATTGGTTACCAGCAACAGTTTACCTGCTGCATCAAAAAGTGGTTGCAGCATGGCAGCAATACGGCTGTCGCAACAGGCAATTACAATATCGGCATTATCGCCCAGCAGCATTTTTTCAGCCTTGGTATATATTTCGGCCTCATCAGTACCGAAGCCGATATTTTCTGTAACCAGGGTAATATTGTTACTGAGGTTTAGATGGGCAAATCCAGCTTTAAGGCCGTTGAGCATATCGAAGCCCATTGTTGGGTAAAGAGTGGAACGTGGGGTGAGAATACCTATACGCAGCATCGTTAATATTGGTTTAATAATTCCTTGCAAGATAATTAAAAAATATCCCTCTGCTTTTTACAGCAGAGGGATAATGTATATACCCGCAGCAAATTAGTTTCTGCTCGGGAAAATACCTTCTACACAAAAGATATAGTTCATGCCCCCGTAAGGCTGCATGATGCTTACTGGCGAACTGCTGCCCGCAATGCTGGTAGTAAGATTTATAGCTACCGGAGCCATACCGGTAACATCGGGCGGGCTGGCTGGTGTGGCATAAAAACTGCCCGGGCCTGAATACCTGCCAGTAGCATCGCTGCCTAATGTACCATCTGTTACTGCCTGCATAGCAATATTGCCAGTTACCGTATGGTTGTGTGCGGGCAAATTTGCAGAAAGTAAAGTGGTAGTGTTAGTGCCAGACATTTCTCCCAAAGTAACACTGGGTAAGCCTGCACCGTTACCAGTACCAACTGGTATGCGTCCCCTTAAATCGGGCACACCGAAAGTTGTTTGGCCATCGCCGCCAAAAGTGGTGCCAACCAGTGCAAATACTGCTGTCCATTGGGCAATTGGTAAGAGCTGCCCATTACAAAACTGCCATCCTCTTGGGGCAAAATTGCCAGCAAACATGCGGATTTCCGCTAATGTTCCTTCCATATAATAAAGCGTTTAATTGTTAATAAAAAAGAACATTAGTTCCTTGATGGGAAAATACCAAACTGGCAAATAATATAATTCATGCCCAGGTATGGCTGCATCAGGCTAATGGGTTGGCTATTACCAGCAATAGTCGTAGGCAGGTTTACAGCAATTGGCGCCATTGGGGTTATATCAGGAGGGCTGGCCGGGGTAGCATAAAAACTGCCCGGTCCCATATATCTGCCAGAGGCATCACTGCCTAAAGTGCCATCGGTTACAGCCTGCATCGTAATATTGCCTGTAACCTGGTGGGTATGCGCCGGCATTTGAGCAATGGTAAGTGTAGTACTGTTTGATCCTGCTTTTTCACCCAATTGTACGTTGGGCAAGCCCGGCCCTGTACCTGTACCTACTGCCACACGCCCCTGAAAATCGGGTACAGCAAAAGTAGTTTGGCCATTGCCACCATACGTGGTTCCTAAAAGCGAAAACATGGCTGTGTTTGAAGCGATGCTCATTGTCTGTCCGTTACAAAACATCCAGGTTCTTGGGGCGAAATTGCCTGCAAACATGCGGATTTCTGCGATGGTTCCTTCCATAAAAAATAAGTTTAAAGTTTTTAAAATGTGCTACAAATTAAAGCGTATTTTCTTCATATAAAAGAATTTTGCCAACTATTTTATTAAAAAAGGAAAAACAGGTATTTCTACCTGCTGGCTTTATGATGTTAATTGCTGTAAACTTTTGCTGATGATGCCCACACATTCCATCACCTGTTCTGCTGTGATGCAAAGTGGTGGCGCAAAGCGTATTTTATCGCCGTGCGTTGGTTTGGCTAAAAGGCCATTTTCTTTCAGCAACAGGCATAAATCCCATGCGGCTTCGGGGTTAGGGTGATTGATAACCACGGCGTTTAATAATCCTTTGCCCCTTACTAATTTAATAAGTGGCGATTGGAGATTGCGTAATTCAGTTCTGAGTAACTCGCCCATGGCTTCAGCATTGGCGGCCATGTTTTCATCTTTTAATACCTGCAAGGCTGCAGTGGCTACAGCACAGGCCAGTGGATTGCCGCCGTAAGTACTTCCATGTTCACCGGGTTTTATCGTCATCATTATTTCATCATCTGCAAGCACTGCACTTACAGGGAGTACACCGCCGCTGAGAGCCTTCCCCAAAATTAAAATATCCGGTCTTACGTCTTCATGGTCGCAAGCAAGCATCTTACCGGTTCGTGCAAGGCCGGTTTGTATTTCGTCGGCTATCATCAGTACATTATATGTTGTGCAAAGGTTGCGTATACCGCTGAGGTACCCTTTATCCGGTACTACCACACCAGCTTCGCCCTGTATGGGTTCAAACATAAAGGCAGCCACATTTTTATCCTGCAAGGCAGTTTCTAATGCTGCCAGGTCGTTGTAAGGAATTACTTCAAAGCCGGGCATAAAAGGCCCGAAGTTATTGTAACTGCTTGGGTCGGTACTGCTGCTGATGGCGGCCATAGTTCTGCACCAGAAATTGCCGGCTGCAAAAATTATTTTTGC
>JANMDL010000329.1:0-2718 GCA_031376295.1 Chitinophagales bacterium | reverse complement strand
CGTTGGGCGTTGATCGTTTGTGCAGTTTGTCATTCCTGCCTGCAAATTAGTGGAACTGGGTATTTTTAGTTATCCTTTGGCAGACTGGTGCCAGGAGATTTATTTTTTATGCTTTTGCTAATTCAGCTTCCAAGGCCTTTTTATAGTCTAAATCTTTGGGCAGTTTAATTGCTCCACGGAGTCTTTTTACCCGGGGTGAAATCTCAGTTTCCCGGTTGCTTTTATTATCCAGTGATTTCAAATAATTTCCAATAAGATCAGACAGGCTTTGCCCTTTTTTCTGAGCGTAGTTTTTTGCTTTTTTAATAACTTTCTGATCTACTGACAATATAAGTTTTGTTTTCATCTTTCAAGTGTTTAAGTCAGCTCAAACATACTTATTAAAAATGAATATAAGAATGATACTTCATAATATTTTAGCCAAGCTATTCCGGAATTGCAAGTAAAAGCCATATCTTCACTTTCTATAATTATACCACTATGAATCATTTGAACAACTGTAAGAAATTTGATTTCCTTTCTTTTCTCAGCATAGTTTTTTTATTAAGCTCCTGCAACCTTAAAAAGAGTGATTCAAAGATGCTTGTAACTGAGTTTAATAAGGCAGATAATTATTTTGAGCAGCTAATTGAATCTGTAGCCAATACACCTGACACCTTGATATACTTCAGGGCTTATATTGAAAGCGGTAAGTTTAATTTTAAAATACATCCCAAACTCCAAATGGGGCTTGAAGTGACTTTCGATAATTCCTCACCAATTTTTAACGTGTATTATGCATATTGGAACCAGGTAATTAGTCGTTCAGACAGTTTGATGAAAAAACCAGGTAACCCACAACTGGTAATAGTTTCGCTGGCTCCGGAAGGTGGACTATCAAAAAGTAACCAGCAAGAAAGGCGATTGACAAGAAGCTATTCAAATTTCAAGCAATACCGTACTGGCAATTCAATGGCTAGTGACAATATAAGATTTTACAAAAAGGAAACTGGCTTATATCCGGATGATTCCGGTTTTGACCGCTTGTCAGAAAAAATGGATTTTATCTCACGTTCTTTTGGTAACGATTTCCGATCTTGCTTGAGTGGTACAAACAAAATTTTAATCAGGCGCACTATTTCCGATGCCGGGAAGATAAAAATCACAGAAAAAAAATATAGTCTTTAGAGCTGGATGAGGCCTGCATCCTCACTCCTCATGGTAATCATCTTCCGTATTAATCTCCCATATCGCAGCCTTACCGGTAATGCCATTTTTGATGTGCTGCACAGCCTGCATGGCGGTAAGCATGGAATGATCCTGGTTATTGTACTTGTGCATACCATTGCGGCCAATTAAAAAGAGGTTGCGGTAACTATCAATATAGTTGCGGATGGTATCAAACTGCTCGTAAGCGCCTATATAGCTGGGGTAGGTTTTGGGCATGCGTATTACGGTGCCATCCAGCACATCGGTTTGCTTAATAATGTTGATGGCTTCCAGCTCTGCTTTGGCAAAAGCCAGCATATCCGCATCTGTTTTGTTCCACAGTTCATCACCTTCATTGCAAAAATATTCCAGCCCCAGCCATACGGTATTGGCATCTGCTACCATAGCGGGGCTCCAGTTGTTAAAAATCTGCAGGCGGCCCAATTGTACTGTTTTTTCCTGTATATAAATCCAGTTGTCTTTTACCGGGCTGCCATCGGGATTTTTGATAATAAGGTTTTTGAGCAACAGGCCCACGGTAATAAAATCACGGTACACCAGGTTATTGCTTACTGCCAGTACTTCAGCAGGGGCTTGGGTTGTAAGCGCCGCTACAAGGTCTTTCACCGGCATAGTGGAAATAAAATATTCGCCTTTGTGAGTGCTGTTCAGCCCGGTTGTTTTATCCACTGCTGTTACTGCTTCAATGGCACCGGTTGTATTGTAAATGCCTGTTACTTGCTGGTTATAAATAATCTGCCCTCCCTTTTTAATAATGAGTTTAGCTACGGTTTCCCACAAATGCCCCGGGCCGAATTTGGGGTACAGAAATTTTTCTATCAGGCTGGTTTCGGTACCCGATTGGCTGATATCCTGCTCCTTTTTTTTCTTTTTAAAAATGGCATGCCGTATGGTTTTTAACAACGACAGGCTTTTGATGCGCTGCGCCCCCCATGCCGCACTGATGCTGCTGGTGGGTACGCCCCAAACCTTTTCGGTATAGTCTTTAAAAAATGTACGGTAAAGCTCTTTGCCAAAACGGTTGATAAAAAAATCTTCTAAAGTGATTTCATTTTTTATGGGAAACAATTTAGCCCAAACATAACTGAACCCAATGCGTACAATACGAACCAGGCCCAGATTTTTGATGGTGGCACCATTTAAAGCAAGCGGGTAGCCAAAAAATTTACCCAAAAAGTAGATCCGTGATAGCCTGTTGCGTACCAGCATTACGTCGTCAGCATTTTCTCCTTTATTATTGCCTGGCTTGATGGTAGTTTGCTGGTTGTGGTAAGTAATAGTAAGGGGAGTTCCGTCAGCTTCTACCGGCAGTATATGCTGCCACCAGTCCATTACAGTTTTGCTTTTGGAAAAAAAACGATGACCACCAATATCCATGCGGTTGCCTTTGTAATTGACTGTTTTGGAAAGGCCGCCTGTATCTGCCGAAGCTTCCAGCACAATGGGTATAATATCGGTATGCAGCAGCAGCTCATACGCCGCTGTTAAGCCTGCGGGTCCGGCACCTAT
>JANMDL010000310.1:0-20747 GCA_031376295.1 Chitinophagales bacterium | reverse complement strand
CAAGCACTGTGCGCAAACTGAAGTGATCGATGCCCTTCTTGTCAGCTTTTTTTGAAAGTTTGTTCAACTGCTTCTTTTTTTAATTCCCGGGGGTCTATTTTTTTACCCCGGTGTTTATTTGTTTTTGAAATTACGAAGTTTTAATACCTTGTAACTTTAATTTATGCCATTTTGAGTGATCATATCACCTCATTCTTTTTGGTATAATGCCGACTGACATTAGATTGGCGCCCTGCGACAAAGGTGTTGTTTACTTGTTACGTCGGTATTAACTGCTCAAAAGTACTATTTCTTTATCATCTCTATTACTGATGGTCAACGGATTTTTCAATATATTAACCAGCGTGGATAGTACCAACAACTATGCCATGGGTATGGTTCATGCAGGAATGGCTTCTCACGGCATGGGGTGGTTTGCGCAGGAACAAACGGCAGGAAAGGGCCAGCGGGGCAGGGAATGGCTGGGTGAACCGGGGCAAAACATAGCACTGAGCGTGGTTTTGGAGCAATTACACCTTAAAACCAGTGAACAATTTGCCCTTAGTATGCTGGTAGGTTTGGTTTGCCATGAGTTTTTTGCAGCAATTGCTGGAGAGGAAACCTCCATTAAATGGCCGAACGATCTTTACTGGCGTGACAGAAAGGCAGGCGGGGTGCTCGTCGAAAATAGCTATCATGGCAGAATTTGGAAATATGCCGTGGTGGGCATCGGCATCAATATCAACCAGGTAAATTTTACCAACGCAGCTAAAAATCCGGTATCGCTGAAACAGGTAACTGGTAAAACTTTCGATACAATTGAACTGGCGAAGCAACTGCAGGCGCTGCTGGTGCAAAAATTTGACGGGCTGGCCAAAAAAGGCTTGTCAGGGCTGGAAATTGAGTACAATACCCATTTGTACAAACGCAACCAATCAGTAAAACTGAAAAAGGGCAGCCAGGTTTTTGAGACCACCATTAAAAACGTGACTGCACAGGGACAATTGATTACCGAAGATGCGGTGGAGAGGAGTTTTGAGTTTGGGGAGGTTGAATTTGTTTGATGTGCAAATTTGCAAATGTGCAAATGGAGGATGTGCTTATGGGATAATTTGCTGATGTGCTGATTTTTTTGGCGGAGGCTGTATTCGGCTTTCGTAGTTCCACTTTTTTGAATGACGATTAAATGAATTTTGAATGACGAATGTGGGGAATGATTACTTGTTGCTGCTTTCAACATTTGTACTTATTCCTTCGTATTTTGTAATGACGCTTGAATGAGTAGACAAACTTTTTTATCAGTTGGCGCTTTATCAGCACATCAGCATATCATCACATTAAACTTTCTCCGCTTCCCTCGCTTCCACCTCAAACTTATTGTTGTGATACCCATGTTTGATGCTTTCCCAAAGATATTTGGCCAGAAAAGGAACAAAGCCATGCTGTTTATATTGCTGTACATGGCAGAGTTCATGCTTTACCCAGCGGGTTTCTTTTAAAAATTCTTCGCTTGATACATTGTGCAGGTGTATGGTACGGCCCAGCACCATGGCCACACTGCCGCTGCGCAGTTTTAGTGCTGCTATCCTTGCAAGAAAGGAGTTTTCTTTTATGCGAATCCCGGCCAGGTCCATAGTGCTTTATTTTTTTGGCAGTTCGCTCCAGGCTTTTAATATTTCTTCTGTATGTTGTTTGCTTTTGGGCTTTAAAAATATCTTGCGGATGATGCCTTTTTCATCAATTAAAAAAGTAGTGCGGTGCAGGCCCATGTACTTGCGGCCATATAGTTGCTTCTCTCCCCATACCCCATACTTGTCAATGATGTCATGCGATGGATCGGCCAGCAAGGTAAACGGCAGGCTGAATTTGCCCTCAAACTTTTTATGTTTGGCCACTTCATCGGGGCTAATACCCAATACCACAAAGCCAGCTTTTTTAATTGCACCGTAGTTGTCACGCAGGTTACAGGCCTGGACGGTGCAGGTGGGTGTCATGTCTTCGGGGTAAAAATACAGTACCACTTTCTGCCCCTTATATGCAGTTAATTTTACTGTTTCACCGTTCTGGTCTTTGCTGCTGAATACAGGTGCTTTGGAGTTTTCTGTTAAATGAGTCATGCTGATGTAATAATTTGATGATTTGCTAATGTGCTGATTGAATACAAGCTGATTAGCGGGTGAAATGATATGTTCTTTCTGTGCGGTTGCCCACGCAGTCTTCTACACTTATTTTCAGTTCATGTTCGCCGGGGGCGCAGTTTTCGTCAAAATCATAAATAAACGTACGCCCCTTGTCGTTACTAAACCGCAGCCAGTTGCCATCCAGTATGGCTGTGAAGTTTATCAGCTCCTCCGTATTATCCAGTATAACAAAAGCAAGGCGTTTTAGTTTAGCACAGTTCATCCCTTCTTTAAAACCTACGGGTGCAATGCTGGGTGCCATCGTATCAGTTAAAAGGGTAAAATTGCCAAAGGCTCTGAAGCTGGCTTTGTACCAGTCGCCTTCCGGGTCGGCCCGGGCATAATCTGTTTTGCCATTCCAGTAGTGAAACATCACCATTTTATTGCGGTATGGGTTGCCAGCAGGGCCCTTTATTTTTACAGGAAAATAACCATGCACCGGTATATTGCCGCTGTGCAGTTGAAATACCGGGGAGCCGCTATTGGGTATCATTTCCCGGTAAGCAAAACGGATAGAGTCGTACAGTGCATTTTCTGAAAGGTAAAAACTGATATTGCTGTTTTCGAAAATATTAATAAAGCCGGGATGAAAATTTCTTTGCCTGAACATAGCCAGCGAATCCACCGCAGGTTTATCAGCTTTTACAGGGCCACGCTGCACCGCAAATTTTAATATGGAAGTATTACCGTTGGCATCCTTCACTTCAATTTTTATATGGTGTACACTATCGTCGTCAATAGATATAACCCCATCGCCGCTCACTTCTTTGTAAGGACTGTTGGTGTAGCCAGGCAACCGGCTGAGGTGCTGTACAAAGGGACCGCCGCTGCCTTTCAGTTTATGATCAATATGTGCATTCAGGTAGCGTGTTTCGTCGTAGCCGATACTGTCTAACTGAAATCCAACAACAGGTGCTTCGTTATCATAAAGAGACGCTTCGTAAATACCGTTTTGATTAGATGAACCTGTGTACCGGTCGTAGGCGGTGATGGCAAAACTTAGCTTGTCAGTATTGGCTGTTATCAATGCCTGTGCGGTGGTGTACACACCATTTACTTTTTTTAATGTAAGAAATTTGGGTGATTGTTCGTATACACTTATACACCTGTCATACATGGCTAAGCGCAGTACATCCGGGGGTACATTGTCGGGTATGGCAAAGCCAAAAAGCAGGGGGTTCAGCACTTTGTCGCTTTTGGTATCTCTTATCTCAAAATGCAGGTGTGGCCCCTGCGAGCCACCAGTATTGCCGCTGTAAGCAATAAATTTTCCCTTTGTAACAGGCAAGGTTCCGGGCGGTATATCAAAAACGCCTTTCCAGCTTTTGATTCTGTATTGTTCTTTCTTTATATATGCCTCCAGTTCAGGATAAAAGTCATTTAAATGTGCATACAGCGTAGTAAGCCCGTTGGGATGATTTACATATATGGCTCTGCCAAAGCCATAGGGTTCAATCTTTATTCTGGCAATATAGCCATCTGCGGCAGCCAGTATGGGCATATTTTGTTTTTTATCTGTTTTACAATCCAGCCCCATGTGGTAATGGTTGGGCCGTAGCTCCCCAAAATTGGCAGCTATGGCCACTTTGGCTCCTACAGGCCATGCAAAATAGCCTTTGGGGTAGTTTTTTGGGGTAAAAATCTGTGCGTTAAGGGGTATGGCCCGGCACAGGCAGCAAAATAGCAATATGTTTAACCTGAGGGAAAATGTCATGCAGCAAAAGTATTGCCTCATCCTGTAAAATGTATTACTTTTAATACATAATTTGATTAAAAATATAAAACTTCATGAAACGGTTGTTAATATTGAAAATACTTGCGTTATCTTCCTTTGCATTACATGCGCAGGCAGATTCCTGTCAGGTGCTGGCCGATTCACTTAGAGGAACTTATACCGGCGATTGCAAAAAAGGGCTGGCGCATGGGTCAGGAACTGCCGAAGGAAGAGACAAATACACTGGGGAATTTAAGAAAGGAATGCCGGATGGCCAGGGTTCTTACGTATGGAAAACAGGGGCTTACTATACCGGTAGTTGGAAAAAAGGGATGCGTGACGGGAAGGGTACGTGGCATCCTGCAGGTAAAGACGCTGCCGTAATACTGGGTTATTGGAAAAAAGGGGAGTACATAGGAGAATATGAAACACCCTGGGTGATTCACAGGTTGCCCAATGTGCTGAATAAAACAGTACTCAAAATAGATAACAAAACCAATACCGTGCTAATAAAAGTAGAGGCAGGCGTAGCCGGAAAGGCAGATGTGTCGAAATTTACATTGATGGGAGGAAACTATATGCGCTACGATACCAGGATACAGTCTGTACGGGGAGAAATAGAGTTTCAGCATGTAATATTTCCTTTCAGGGTAAGGATAGAATCTGGTGGAGATTTTGTTGATATAGAAGTTTTTGAAGCGGGCAACTGGGAATTTTTTCTGAAGTATTAAAATAGTTATTACAGCATTAAAAAAAGAAATTATGAGTGTAAATGCAAAACATATCGCAACATTCATACTTGGTGCAGCAGCAGGGCTTGCAGCAGCAAAGTATATGAGCATGAGCGATGAAGAGAAGGAAAAAATGGCTGGCGATTTGAAAGATAAGGCCAACAAGTTTAAAGACGAGGCCGAAGCTGCTTTTGACAAAGCTAAAGATTACTTTGAAGAGCTGAAAACAAAAGGTGCAGATGCTTTTAAAGAACATTTTGCCGATGCCGAGAAGGTGATGAGCGACCTGTTTGCCAAAAAAACAACTACTGCCGAAAGCGAAAGTCAGCCTGGCTGAAAAACACTCCATATCAGTAAATAATTACACGGGTTACCTGCCTGCACTACCGGTATTGGTGCAGCACTGCCCGTATTATGCAGCGTATGCTATAATTTCTGCTTTAGTTTTCTTTTTATAATATTTTGCCATTACTTTTGCACGCCACCGAAATGGCTTTTTTTCTATGCCAAGAGATACTTCAATTCAGTCAGTTTTAATTATTGGGTCCGGTCCCATTGTTATTGGCCAGGCCTGCGAGTTTGATTACAGCGGCACCCAGGCTGCCCGCAGTATACGGGAAGAGGGGGTAAAGGTTATACTCATTAACAGTAACCCCGCTACTATTATGACAGACCCCATGATGGCCGACAGGGTTTACCTGTTGCCACTTACGGTAGAAAGTATTGAACAGATACTTGAGGAGAATCAGATTGATGCGGTATTGCCTACCATGGGCGGGCAAACGGCTCTTAACCTTTGCAAGGAAGTTGACGAATTGGGAATATGGGAAAAATATGGTGTTAAGCTTATTGGGGTAGATATAAAGGCAATCGACAAGGCTGAAGACCGGGAAAAATTCAGGCAGTGGATGATAGACATGGGCATCAATGTTTGCCAGGCACGTATAGCCAACTCATTTCTGGAGGGTAAGGAATTTGCCCAGGAGATAGGATTTCCACTGGTGCTGCGTCCCTCGTTTACCCTGGGTGGTTCGGGCGGTGGCATCGTATTTAAAAAAGACGAACTGGATGAAGCGCTTAACAGGGCATTGACTGCCAGCCCAATACATGAAGTGCTGGTGGAAAAAGCGATACTTGGCTGGAAGGAATTTGAACTGGAGTTGTTGAGGGATAATAATGATAATGTAGTCATCATTTGTACAGTTGAAAACTTTGACCCCATGGGTGTGCATACAGGCGACAGTATTACAGTGGCACCTGCTATGACACTAAGCGACACTGCTTACCAGCATATGCGCAATACCGCCATCCGCATGATGCGCAACCTGGGCAATTTTGCAGGCGGTTGCAATGTGCAGTTTGCCCTTAATCCGCAAACTGAAGAACTGATTGTAGTAGAAATAAACCCAAGGGTGAGCCGTTCCTCAGCATTGGCAAGTAAGGCTACGGGTTATCCCATTGCAAAAATTGCCGCTAAACTGGCGCTGGGCTTTAATCTGGACGAACTTAAAAACCAGATTACCCAATCCACTTCGGCTTATTTTGAACCGGCGCTGGATTATGTAATTGTAAAAATTCCCCGCTGGAACTTTGATAAATTTAAAGGCGCCAATGATACACTGGGCTTTCAGATGAAAAGTGTGGGCGAAGTAATGGGCATTGGCCGCAGTTTTGCCGAAGCAGTGCAAAAAGCCTGTCAGAGTTTAGAAAATGATGCTGTTGGCCTTGGCTATTATGGTAAAAGCCTGATGCAGGCGGATGAACTGATTGAGTATCTGAAAATACCCAAGTGGGACAGGATCTTCCGCATTAAGGATGCCCTGATGGCCGGGGCAAGCATTAAAAGAATATGCGAAAGCACAGGTATAGACAGGTGGTTCATCTATCAAATACAAAAAATATGTATCTGCGAAAAAGAAATCGCAAAGTATGAACTCAGCACGTTGCCAGTAGCATTGCTGAAAGAAGCAAAAGAACTGGGTTTCAGCGATGAGCAGTTGTGCAGAATTATGAACGATGGCAGTGACGAAGATGTGTATGCGTTGCGCAAGCAGCACGGCATTACCCGTGTATATAAAATGGTGGATACCTGCAGTGCTGAGTTTGAAGCAAAAACGCCTTACTTCTATTCTACATTCGAGAGCCTGCCCATGCAGGGTGAACTTAACAGCAATGAATCGAAAGTGTCGGATAAAAAGAAAATAATTGTACTGGGCAGTGGCCCCAACAGGATTGGCCAGGGCATTGAGTTTGACTATTGCTGTGTGCATGGTTTGCTGGCTATTAAGGAAGCTGGTTACGAAGCCATCATGGTAAACTGTAATCCTGAAACAGTATCTACGGATTTTGATATTGCTGATAAATTATATTTTGAACCGGTTTTTTGGGAGCACCTCTGGGAAATTGTGGAACATGAAAAACCTGAAGGGGTGATTGTGCAGTTAGGCGGACAAACAGCGCTGAAATTAGCGAAGCGCCTGCATGAAAAAGGCATAAATATCATTGGTACATCTTTCAACAGTATGGATATTGCCGAAGACCGTGGCCGCTTTAGTGATATGTTGAAAGAACTGGGTATTCCTTATCCGGATTACGGCACGGCTCATTCTACCGATGAGGCCATTGAAGTAGCGCAGAAAGTGGGTTACCCGGTGCTGGTGCGTCCAAGTTATGTGCTGGGTGGCCAGCGGATGCGCATTGTGATAAATGATGAAGAACTGGAAAAAGGGGTACTCAGCCTGTTGAAACACCTGCCCGGCAATACAATACTGATAGATCATTTTCTGGACCGCTGCCAGGAAGCTGAGATAGATGCCATTTTTGATGGAGAAGATTTTCATGTGATGGGTTTGATGGAACATATTGAGCCTGCGGGCATTCACAGTGGCGACAGTAATGCCGTGCTGCCACAGTTCAACCTTACACCGCTCATCGTACACACCATGGAAGAATATGCCGAAAAAATTGCCCGTGCTTTAAATATCAAAGGCCTCATCAACATACAATTTGCCATTAAAGACGGCAATGTATTTGTGATAGAAGCTAACCCCAGGGCCAGCCGCACCACACCTTTTATTGCCAAGGCTTATCAGATACCTTATCTGAACATTGCCACCAAAGTGATGATGGGTGTGGCACAAATCAAAGACTTCACTTTTGAGAAAAAACTCACCGGCTTTGCCATAAAAGAACCTGTTTTCTCATTTAATAAATTCCCGGGTGTAAACAAAGAGCTTGGGCCGGAGATGAAGAGTACAGGAGAAGCGATACGGTTTATAAAAGATTTGCGTGACCCTTACTTCAGGCAGTTGTACAAGGAAAGGAGTATGCATTTGAGTAAATAATAATAATAAGTACTGTATAAACATGTACCATCAATTTAATCTGAATAAGCAACTGTCTGTCAGGTTAACGAAAAGAAATTTACTGGCAGGAGCTTCCTTTTTTTGGGTTATCATGTTCCTGGTTGCTTTCCTGCCTGCAATAAAATCTGCGAAATCTGCAGGAGTAAGTCTGATTCCGCAAGTTTTAATATATGGCGGTGTTGTGCTTTTTTCATGCTGGTCTTTTTTTCGTAAAATGAAAAAAATGACATCCTTTATCAACAGTTATTCGCTTGTAATAAAGGATGATTTGATAGTGCGGCGGGTAGAAGGGCAGGAGGAAATAAGCATTCGTTTCTCGGATGTTAAAGAAATTATCCAGTTTAAAAATGGTATTTTTTCAGTAAGATCACATTTGCCCGCCATAAGAATTATAATACCCCAAAATATTGAAAGGCAGGCCGAATTATCTGTAATACTTGCCGGTATTTGCCCGGTAAAAAAAGCAGGATTTTATACTTTGGATAGTAATTGGTCACTTTTAATTGTTGGCCTGGTTATAGCTGCAGTAATATGTGGTTTAACTATAGAGAACAGATTAATAGTTGCCATCGCAGTTTTAATACTGCTTGCTTTTTATGCTTGGATTATCTATCAGATTTTTATACGAAAGAGTGTTGCCGGAGCAGTACGTAAAAAATCGTGGATATTTATTGTGATATTTGGCTTCCTGTTGCTGAATATGCTGTTCAAACTTATGGGTTATTATACACCACGGTAGTTTGAGCTTTGTACATGCTGAATTTGTAATTAATAGTTGCATTTTTCCGGCAATATAATTTTCAATAATAGCCCCTGCTAATTTTTTCACTATCACTTTCGTTATTATATTTACTTATGACAAATACTCGCTACCTTATCCCCACCTGGAAAAAAGCCCCCTTTATCCGGCTGCTGATACCCTTAATAGCCGGTATAATTCTGCAATGGTACTTACAATTTTCTTTAATGCTTGTTGGTATTGCTATTGGTTGTTTTGTATTGCTGGTGATAGCTTTTCGCCTGCTGCCTGAAAAAACCAGGTTCAGGCTTTACTGGATAAACGGTATCAGCATCAATGTATTAATAATGGCCGTGGCGGCGCTTATTACGCACCAAAAAGACATTCGCAGCACCAGCGCCTGGTTTGGTCATACATACAAGGACAGCGATTACCTCGTAGTACGCATCAACGAACCATTGACAGAAAAAACAAAATCGTACAAGGCAGAAGGGATAGTGGAAACAGTGATACACCATGATACTTCCACCACAGCCACAGGAAAACTGCTGCTGTACTTCTCAAAAGACTCATTGCCACCTGCCATCCGGTATGGGGATAAAATATTACTGCATAAAAACCTGCAGGCCATCAAAAATTCAGGTAATCCCGGTGGCTTTAATTACGAACGCTATGCCGCTTTTCAGCAGTTTTTTCACAATGCCTACCTCAAGCCAGGTGATTATGTTGTATTGAAAGAAAAATCCGCTAACCCTTTCTGGCAATGGATTTATACCGCAAAGGCATCTGTACTGGCCACATTAAAAAAGCACATCACTACTAAAGATGAATTGGGTATTGCCGAAGCCCTGCTTATCGGCTACAAAGAAGATCTTGACAAAGACCTTGTACAAGCTTACAGCAATACCGGAGTAGTACACATCATCGCAGTATCTGGTTTGCACCTGGGCTTAATTTATATGCTGCTTTTATGGATGTTCAACCGAATACCGGTTGTGAAAAAATCGAAGCTGCTGAAAGTGATATTTACACTCGGTTGCCTGTGGTTGTTTGCACTCATTACAGGCGGTTCGGCTTCGGTGCTGCGCAGTGCAGTAATGTTTACTTTTATCATACTGGGCGAAAACACAGGTAAAAAATCATCCATGTACAATTCGCTGGCGGTATCTGCTGCCTTGCTGCTGGTGTACAATCCCTATTTTTTGTGGGATGTAGGCTTTCAGCTTTCTTACCTGGCAGTGATTGGTATTGTCGCTTTTCAGCAGCCCGTGAATAACTGGTTTTATATAAAAAATAAATGGGTGGATAAGGTGTGGAGGCTTACGGCTGTTTCTATTGCAGCACAATTACTCACATTCCCAATCTGCATTTATTATTTTCACCAGTTCCCGGTTTTGTTCCTTTTAGCCAATTTGATTGCAGTGCCATTATCCAGCATCATTCTTTTTATGGAAATATTTCTGGCCGCTTTTTCCTGGGTGCCTTACCTGGGCATATATGCAGGAAAATTGACGGCCTTGATGGTAATGATAATGAACAAAATCATTCTCTGGATAAACGAACTGCCCATTGCCTTATGGGACAAAATACCCGCTAACCTGCTCACCACATGGTTACTGTATGCCCTGCTGCTGGGTATATGTTACTGGTTGCTTAATAAAAACAAGGCCCTGTTCAGGTTTTCTTTGTGGATGACACTGGCTTTTACAGCCGTGCATGCTTATGGCAAATGGGTGGTGTACAGGCAAAAAAAAATAATTGTGTACAATGTGCCGCAGCACCGTGCGGTTGATTTTATCGAAGGCAGCAGTTACCAGTTTTTGGGCGATAGTATTTTGCTGGAAGATGGATTGCTGCAAAATTTTCACCTGAAACCGGCCAGAACCGCCATGCAGCTTACCCGGCGCAGCGATATGCTTGCAAAAACAGATAAGGAACAACGGATATTTGTTTTTGGTAATAAACGCATCCTTTTAATTGATACTGCCCTGGTATACGAACCACCAGCACAGAAAATACCCGTAGATATCATTGTACTGTCCAGGAACCCCAAGCTGTACATTCCGCAACTGGCTGCAGTTTTTGATTGCAGGCAATATGTTTTTGATGCGTCTAACAGTTTGTGGAAAATCAATTACTGGAAAAAAGACTGTGAAAAGCTACTTTTGCGCTTCCATTCGGTGGCCGAGCAGGGGGCTTTTGTTATGGATGCTGAATAGGGAGAATGATGAATTAAGAATTAGAAATTAAGAATTAAAAATTGGGTGCCTTGTCGCCCAGGCTTTGAACCTTAAACTTTGAACTTTTTTTATTTATGAATGATGAAGGGTGAATGACGAATGCAACCGAACTTTGAACTCCCAACTTTGAACTGAATTAACTTTGAACTTTCTTAACAATGAACAAAAAAATACAATCGGCTTTAATTTCAGTATTTTACAAAGACGGACTTGAAAATATCATACAACAATTGCACCAGCTCGGGATAATTATTTACTCTACCGGCGGTACACAAAAATTTATTGAAGAACTGAATGTGCCCTGCTTACCGGTAGAATCGCTTACTACCTATCCCTCTATTTTGGGCGGAAGGGTTAAAACCCTTCATCCATCAGTGTTTGGTGGTATTTTGGGCAGGCGGGATAATGAGCAGGATGTACAGGAGATGAAGCAATACAACATTCCTGAAATTGACCTGGTGATTGTGGATTTGTATCCCTTTGAAGAAACTGTGAATTCAACTACCGACGAAAAACTCATCATTGAAAAGATTGATATTGGCGGCCCTTCCATGATACGTGGTGCGGCAAAAAATCATCGTGATGTAGTGGTTATTGCAGCCAAAAGAGAATATGCCGAACTGGAGCAGTTGCTGATAGAACAGAAAGGCGAAACCACACTGGAGCAGCGCAGAGGCTTTGCCATTAAAGCCTTTGATGTGTGTACGGCTTATGATACCGCTATTTCCAATTATTTTAACAGCACCATGGTGGAAACGCCCTTCAACAAAGAAAAAAAATCACTCCGGTACGGTGAAAATCCGCACCAGGCCGCAGCCTTTTACGGCAATACCAGCGAATTGTTTGATCAGTTGCACGGCAAAGAACTTTCGTACAATAACCTGGTGGATGCTGATGCAGCCATACAGTTGATTGCTGAGTTTAAGCAGGATGAGACAGATGCTGTATTTGCCATTATCAAGCATACCAATGTATGTGGTGTGGCAGCAAGGCCTGCTGTAAAAGAAGCATGGGATGCAGCCCTGGCGGGTGATCCTGAAAGCGCTTTTGGTGGCGTACTGGTTTGCAACAAAGCTATTGACAAAACTACTGCGGTTGCCATCAGCGAAATATTTTTTGAAGTACTGGTTGCGCCTGCCTTTGATGCCGATGCACTGGAAATACTGCAGGCAAAAAAGAACAGGATATTATTGCAGTTGAAAGCATACCCCTCCACAACAGCGCAGCACCGGTCATTACTGAATGGCATACTGGTACAGCAAAACGACGAAGGCAATTATGTGGAATGGAAAGAAGCCGGTGGCAGAGAATCATCTGCTGTAGAAAAAGCGGAATTGGCATTTGCCAATATCGTTTGCAAACATCTTAAAAGCAATGCCATAGCACTGATAAAAAATAAGCAACTGGCAGGCAAGGGCTGCGGACAAACGAGCCGCATCGATGCCCTGCGCCATGCCATAGAAAAAGCAAAGCAGTTCAATTTTGACCTGGATGGTGCAGTTTTAGCAAGCGATGCTTTTTTTCCTTTTGATGATTGTGTTAAAATTGCCCATGCGGCAGGCATCAACGCATTTATACAGCCCGGTGGCTCCATCAGAGATAATGATTCCATCGCTTATTGCAAAGAAAACAACCTTGCGATGGTGATAACTGGCATGAGGCATTTCAGGCATTAAGCTTTCAGAAAAAAATATGCAGACAAATTGATTTCCAGGCAAAATATCATCAATGCAACAAAGCAGCGGGCCGGCAATATCGGCCTGCCCATTCTTGCGCTTTGCTGGGTGAGTTTTTTTTGGGGTACTACCTGGCTGGCTACCAAAGAAGGGGTAAAAGCCATGCCGGCATTGCAAATGGCGGGCCTGCGCCTGCTCATTGGTGGTGGCTTATATATGATATTCTTCCTGTATAAAAAAGTGCCATGGCCAAAGGGTAGGCAGTGGTGGCCAATACTGGTGCTGGCATTCCTCAATTTTGTACTCAGTAACGGCCTGGTTACGCTGGGCCTTAAATACATCAATAGCGGTTTGGGCGCCATTATCGGTGCAGTATTTCCGTTGTGGGTGGTTATTTTTTCTGCAGTTAAGGGAGAAAGGCTGCCTTTGCGGGCAATAGCAGGAATACTGCTGGGCTTTGGCGGTGTCTGCATTATCTTTTACGATCACCTGCAGGACTTTTTCAACGCAGATTTCAGGCTCGGAATTATTTTTTCGCTGGCTGGTGGTATATCCTGGGCAGTTGGCAGCATGTACACACAAAAAAAAGCAGCCAGTTTCAACCCTTATTTCAGCCTCGGGTTTCAAATGCTTATTTCAGGCGTTGTACTTTCGGGCATAGCCCAGGTGGATGGTAAAGCTATTGCATATACAGCCATACCGGCCAATGCCTGGTGGGCTATTTTATACCTGGTGATAATAGGTTCTGTGCTCACTTTTGCAGCTTATATTTATACTTTGCAGCATTTGCCAATGGCACTGGCAAGTGTATATGCTTATATCAATCCGGTGGTAGCAGTATTGCTCGGTGCTTTTATTTTACACGAACCACTCAATGGTTATATTGCCGTGGGTGGGGCTGTTACTATTGGTGGTGTTTATTTGGTTAATTATGCCATGCGCAAAGCAAAGCAGTCACCGTAACGCCCATCACAATTAGAAATATAGCTTTCAATTACATCCCGCCGGGCTCACGGTAACTGCAGAGAACAACTGAACAGCACTCAGCAAAGTAACCAGCGGGCTGCTCCACAGCATAGGGCTGGTAAGTATTGCAGGCTGCGACCTGTTGAAGATGATTTGCTGTGAAGCCACAAATTTCCCTTTTAAAACATGGGTGTCGTTGATTGTAAATATGTTTGGGCAGCCACCATCCTGCCGTTCAAAAGCACCAATATCAACTGTGCCGTTTACAATGCGGTAATTACCCGCAGCATCAATATCCGAAATCAATGGATAAGCATTGGAGCCCATGTTGATGGCGGCGGAGGTGTTACTGATATTGAGGTTGGGGTTGGGTAATGTGCTGCTGAGAAAACCGGGGTCGGCATTAACCGTATTTACAGGGGTAAATTGCGCCGGGGTGCCCGGTACATACAGGTCAGTTGTAAAACCGGTGTACCTGTACAGCAGGTTATTGGTTATGGTGAGATGGGTGTTGGTATAGCCAAATACTGCAATGCCATAATGATAATCACCGCCGGGGATAGCGATATTGTTGGCAATAAAACAACTGTCAGTATTCTGCAGGATGATTTCAGATGGATTAGCCAATAAGCTGCCGTTGTTTAAAAAACTGTTGTTGATAACGGTGGATTTTTTTACAACAGAAGTACCCTGGTTACTGCCAAAAGTAAGGCCGCTGTTATCATTGTCATACACCTGGTTGTTCATCACGGTGATATTCCGGGTAGTATATCCAGGTGTTTCACATCCTATTGACATGCCGTTGCCATTTCTGAAACTGCGGTTGTTCAATATAGCGATATTCCTTCCACCATCCACATAAATGCCGGCAGGCGCATACAGGCTGGAAAATCTTCTGTTATCATAAACAAGGCAGTTGGAAATGGTGCCATTGCGGGCCTGATTAAGGGAATCAACAATGCCGGCAGTAGCCGACCATGCATAATGCCCCGCAGCCACAATACCGATATTTTTTGTATTATACACTGTGTCCTTATCAATTTCAAACACATCTGTATTGCCTGCAAGGGTTACCGCTTCGCTGTTGCCGCTGATGATGTCGTACACTTTACAGCCAATTATTTTTATACTGTCAATACCAATTACAGAGCGGCCAACAAACAGTATCGCATGAGCCGAACCGTTCGGATTCACGCTAAAGGGATCTGCATTGGCATTGGTTGTCCAGCCGATATTTCTTACAATACAATTGCGGATAGAAATGATTTTGCCGCTGGTATCCACATAAATACCCTTTGCTTCCTGCTGGTAATTGTTTTGAAAAATAATACCCTGTATGCTGATATAGCTGATTTTTTTAACAGCCAGCAGCGATTCACCCGCTTTGCCAGTACCATCCACAACAGCCTGATCCTGCTGGTAATTTTTTAAAGTGATAAGATTACCTGCCGTACCCGACCTTGCCCAGTTCAGCTTTTCAAAATAAGTACCTGTTCGCACCTGCACCGTATCTCCCGGCTGAGCCAGGCTTAGTGCATATTGAATAGTAGCCAATGGCGCAACGATAGTACCTGCATTGCCATTAGCTCCTCCGGGAGCCACAAAATAATCCCTGGCCAAACCCTGGCAACAAATAGAGCAGAAAACGATAAGTAGTTTAATTTTTTGCATCAGTGTCTTTTTTAATATCTCAAAATTAACTCATTTATCGCTTTCTCAGGCTATCACTGATTATAATTGATTACACGGATTCTTCTTTTCACGAATTAATACAGATTACACCAATTACACAAATTTCCACATTCCCAATTCTTCATTATTAATTTTTAATTCCCAATTCCCCCTTCTCCTATCTTTGCACTCATGACGTTCGACCAGGTAATTGGCCAGCAAGCTGTAAAAGAGCAGTTGATGCACATGCTGCAGCACAACCGGCTTAGCCATGCCCTGCTGTTTTTAGGTAAAGAAGGTAGCGGTGCGCTGCCACTGGCGCTGGCTTTCAGTTCGTATGTAATTGCCAGCAACCAAAAAAAAAAGCCACCCGCCGCAGTGGGGCTCTTTGGGGAGCCGGAGCCGGTGGCCGAGGCAAACCAGAGCGAAGTGCTGGCGCAGAAATACATTCATCCCGATGTGCATTATACTTATCCCGTGGTGCCACGCAAACCCGGCGATAAGCCACTTAGTACCGATTACATCACCGAATGGCGGGAATTTATCAGCCAGTACCCTTATGGCAATGCCTTCGACTGGCTGCAGTTTATTGGCGCCGAAAATAAGCAAGGCAATATCACCGCCCACGAATGCAACGACATCATCCGCAAGCTCAATCTTAAAAGCTTTGAAAGCGGCTACAAAATACTCATCGTATGGCTGCCCGAATACCTGGGCAACGAAGGCAATAAGCTGTTGAAAATGATAGAGGAACCACCGCCCAACACCCTTTTTTTGCTGGTGGCGCAGGATGAATCGCTGATTTTGCCAACTATTTTATCCAGGGTGCAGTTGGTAAAAGTGCCGCCACTCAGCAATGAGGAAGTGTCTGCCGCCCTGCAGGCACGCTCGGGTACAGGGTCAGCCCAGGCACACCAGGTGGCTGCCCTAAGTGAAGGTAACTACCACGAAGCCCTGCAATTGCTGGCCCATGCCGAAAGTGACTGGCTGGCCATTGTAAGGGAGTGGCTCAATGCCGTTTTACGTACAGGCCCGGTTGCACAGGTAAAATGGATAGACGACATTGCGAAAATTGGCAGGGAAAAACAAAAACAATTCCTGCGTTACTTTACCCACCTGCTGGAGCAAAGCATACGCCTGCGGGCTTTTGGAAATGCCGCCAACCAGCTTACCCTGCCCGAAAATGAACACGATTTTGCCCAGCGCCTCAATAAAATGTGCAGTATGAGCCAGCAACAGGCCATTATTACCGAATTAGACAAGGCCAGCTACTATATTGAGCGCAATGCCAACGCTAAAATGCTCTTTCATGCCCTTTCTATCAAGCTATACCATATTATTAAAGACAATTCGCTAATTTTGGCAAATTGAGGAAATCGGGCAGTTGGCGTACAAATGCTTTTTTTGGCAACAAACAGCAGCACTTTACCCAGCATCGTTGTGTCACTCACTTGTACTGTTAAGCAATATTGAGCAATAGCCATATAGCATTTATCGTTATCCCTGCACAGCCGTAAAACGGCTCAGTAGGGAACAATAGTACAAGAGTGCGACGCAACAGCAGCTTAATAGCAGCACCCGGCCTGGTTCCCAACTTTTTTTAACAATTGTAACTTACAATAATTATGGGATGTGGATCATGTGGAACAAGCAGCGGAAAACCGGGCGGATGTAAAAGCAACGGTGGCTGCAGCAGTGGCGGATGTAACAGGATGAACGTACATGACTGGCTGGCCAACCTGCCCTTCAGCGACCCTGAAAGCAGTTGCCGTATTGTGGAAATAAGCTTTAACAACGGCAGCCGCAAAGATTATTTCAGAAATAATTCACTGCAGTATTACGAAAAAGGCGAAATGGTGGCAATGGAAGGTGTGAGCGGCTTTGATGTGGGCATGGTAAACCTTACCGGCGAACTGGTAAGGCTGCAACTGAAAAAGAACGACATCAGCGAAACTACTTTCGATTTTAAAAAATACTGCGCCGGGCTACCGAAAGCGATATGGCCAAATTAGCCGAAACCAAGGCCAGGGAAAAGGAAGTAATGATACGCAGCCGTGCCATTGCCAAGCAACTTAACCTGCAAATGAAGGTAGCTGAAGTAGAATTGCAGGCCGATGGGCGTAAGGGCACGTTCTTTTATATTGCCGATGACAGGGTGGATTTCAGGGAGCTGATAAAAGTATATGCAGGTGAATTCAGGGTAAAAGTGGAAATGCGGCAGATAGGTGCCAGGCAGGAAGCTGGTAAAGTAGGCGGCGTGGGCAGTTGCGGCCGGGAGCTGTGTTGCAGCAGCTGGCTCACCGATTTTAAAAGCGTAAATACCAATGCGGCCCGCTACCAGAACCTAAGCATCAATCAAACCAAACTCAGCGGCCAGTGTGGCCGGCTCAAATGCTGCCTCAACTACGAGCTGGATACATATTTAGATGCCCTGCAGCATTTTCCGGATGATGCAGATATGATTGAAATAACCAAGGGCCGGGCATTTTTGATAAAGAAAGACATTTTTAAAAACCTGATGTGGTACACCATGCCGGATAGTACCAAACACTATCCGCTTACCATTGAAAGGGTGCAAAAAATAAAGGCGCTCAACCGCCAGGGCATAAAGCCAGATGAGTTGGAAGTGGCCGAAATAATAAGCAGTAAACCCAAGGAAGTAGAACCGGAATATGTTGATTTGGTAGGGCAGATAAGCCTTCGGGAACTGGAGCGCAACAGCCGCAAACGCCGTGATAGGGAAAGAGGGCAGCAACAGTCACAAGGTGGCGGTAATCAGCAGGGGCAGAACCGTGGCGCACAACAGCGCCAGGGAGGTGGTCAGCAAGGTGGAGGACAACAGCGTAGGGATGGACAACAGGGCGGTGGTCAACAACGCCAGTGCGGCCAGGGCCAGCAGGGTGGTGGAGGTCAGCAGGGTCAAAATCGTGGTGGCCAACAGCGCCAGGGCGGCCAGGGCCAGCAAGGTGGTGGAGGTCAACAGGGTCAAAATCGTGGTGGCCAACAACGCCAGGGCGGTCAGGGCCAGCAAGGTGGCGGTGGGCAACAACGTAACCAGCAGGGCGGAGGCCAAAACAGGGGGCAGCGGCAAGGTGGCCAAAATCGTGGCGGGCAACAGCGCCAGGGCGGCCAGCAGGGTGGCGGTCAGCAAGGTGGCGGCAACCAGCAGCAAAAGCCTGAACAGGGCCAGCAAAGTGGCGAAACAAATAACTAAATAACAGCAGCCGGGTTTATGCCCGGTTGTTTAATTTTGAAGCATAATCACTGCCCTGGTGGGTGTCCTCACCCACCAGCGACAAGAATGAAGCGCCGTGTGTTTTTGCCGGTTGTTTAATTTTTACAGAATAATTTTCAGGATGTCAATAAAAGTAGCAGCACTCACAAAAAAATACGGAACACAAGTAGCCGTTAATGGTATTTCCTTTACGCTGGATAAGGGAGAAATTGTGGGTTTTCTTGGCCCCAATGGTGCAGGCAAAAGCACTACCATGAAAATGATTACAGGGTACATTGATGCAGATGGCGGAACGGCTATTGTTTGCGGAGAGCAGTCGGGTACAGGCTCTTTGGCGGCCAAGCAAAAAATTGGCTATCTGCCCGAAGCCAACCCGCTGTATTTTGACATGTACATAAGAGAATACCTGGATTTTATTGCAGATACTCATCAAATCAAAAATAAAAAAACAAGGATAGAAGAAGTAATAGCCCTGGTGGGTCTTACACCCGAAAGCAAAAAGAAAATAGGGCAATTGAGCAAGGGCTACAAACAGCGGGTGGGCCTTGCTGCCGCATTGATACACGACCCCGAAGTACTCATTCTGGATGAACCCACATCGGGCCTCGACCCCAACCAGATTGTAGAGATAAGGGAAGTAATAAAAAACCTGGGTAAGGATAAAACAGTACTCTTCTCCTCACATATTTTGCAGGAAGTAAAAGCGCTTTGCGAAAGGGTGATCATCATCAACAAAGGCAATATAGTAGCTGATGAAAAAATCAGTAACCTGGTAGGTAAAAACAACCTTAGTGAACTGCGGCTGCAGCTAAAAGAGGCGGTAAGTAAAGATGTGTTTGAAGGAATTGACAATATGCAGCAACTGGATGCCAATACATGGTTATTTAAGGCCGGTGATGCAGATAAGCTGAAAAGAAAACTGCTGGAAATAACCATCAGTAAGAACCTGAATATTGTATCGCTGCAAAGCGAAGCAGGTGGTGATTTGGAGGATATTTTCAGAAGCCTGACGAATTAAAAAAATATCGGTAAATTTGTAACATAAGCAATCACAAAGTGAATCGCATTGAGTACTAAAGAAATAATATATCGTGAAATAGAAAATGCTTCTCCGCAGGCGCTGGAAGAAGTACTTAAATACCTGAAGCAGCTCAATAATGAAGAGGATAATACCGGCAGCTTCAACAGTGATAAATTGGCAAAACATATTGGTGTGCTGAATGATAGTGATGCTGATGAATTGCATTCAATCATAAAAAAAAGCTTTTAAAAATACATATGCAATGGCAGAAATACATAGAGCGTAACCCGGATATACTCATGGGTAAACCGGTTCTTAAGGGAACAAGGATTACAGTAGAACTGATTATGCGCAAACTGGCTGGTGGTTATGGCTTTATTGAATTGCAGCAAGCATATCCTCATCTTACCAAAGAACAATTAGCTGCGGCCTGCGAATATGCAGCCGAAGTAATAGCAAACGAAGAAACCGCAGCTTGAAGATGATTATTGCAGATGAAAATGTGGAGCGTTACTGGATTGAATTGTTGAGAGCCGAAGGATTTAATGTTTATTCAATACAAGAAAATTGCTTTGGCATATCAGATACAGAAGTAATAAAAAAAGTTGCCGAAATGCAAGGCATCCTTCTGACAGAAGATAAAGATTTCGGGGAATTGGTATTTGCCTACGGATTTAAAGAAGTAGCAGTGATTTTTCTTCGCTACGATCAGCCAAAATATGAAACAGTTCAGGATCAGTTGCTCAAAGCGGTATCAACCTGGTATAAAACATCAGTACCGGTTTTTGTAACAGTTACAGCGTTAAAAATACGGGTAACCCGGCTTTGAAGTAATAGTTAAATAATAATATTTCACACTTAAAATCAACAACAAAACATGAGCTACATTGCATCCATCCATGCACGACAAATTTTAGACAGCCGCGGTAACCCCACGGTAGAAGTAGATGTACTAACCGAAAACGAGCACCTAGGCCGTGCAGCAGTACCCAGTGGTGCCAGCACAGGCATACACGAGGCAGTAGAGTTGAGAGACAACGACAAAAAGAAATACGGTGGTAAAGGCGTATTAAAAGCTGTAAAAAATGTAAATACTACCATTACCGATAATTTATTGGGTTGGGATGTAGCCGACCAAACAGGTATTGATGCCATGCTGCAGCAACTGGATGGTACAAAAAATAAAGCCAAGCTGGGTGCCAATGCCATGCTGGCCGTAAGTATGGCTGT
>JANMDL010000314.1:0-16573 GCA_031376295.1 Chitinophagales bacterium | reverse complement strand
GTGGACGATGGTATTTTAAAGAACATTTCCTTCAAGATAAAGCCGGGGGAAAAAGTGGCGATTAGCGGCAAAGGTGGCAGTGGTAAGTCCACCCTTTTGCGGTTGTTTACCGGTGCTTACAGTGATTTTAAAGGCTCAGTTTTAATTGATAGTATTCCTGTAGGCAACTACAAGCTTGATTCGCTGCGGATGCAAATGGGGGTTTTCCTGGGGCAGCAGGATATCTTTAATGGCAGTTTATGGGAAAACATATCCATGGGTAACCCGGATATAACAGTGGACAGTATTAACCGGTTAGCAGAAAAAACCGGTTTGCAAAGTTTTATTGCCACATTAAAGGCCGGTTACGATACAGTGCTTGACCCAACCGGCAACCGGCTGCCCCGCTCAGTGGTACAAAAAATACTGCTTACAAGGGCACTGGCCAATAAGCCGGGGCTGCTGCTGCTGGAAGAGCCATGGCAGGGCCAGGAAGACGATTACCGGCAGCGTATTCAGCAATTGCTGCTGAACGAAATGCCAGGCATAACGGTACTGGTTATTGCAAATGATGAATCGTTTATTAAAAAATGCGACCGTGTTATCCATCTTACAAAAGGAGAAGCGGAAATTCAAAACAATTAAATGATTTTACGATGAATTTTACAACAGATATTTCAGCTTATTCAGCCTGCAATCATTTATACCTTCAAAACAAAAAAAGTAAGGTTCGTTATTGGTTTTACGGCATACTGATTGCCATGGTGGTTGTGCTTTTTTTGCCCTGGACGCAAAATATACGCAGCCGGGGTAATGTAACCACCCTGCGGCAGGAGCAACGTCCGCAGGAAATCAACAGTATTATTCCTGGCCGGGTGGTTAAATGGCTGGTGAAAGAAGGTGATTATGTAAATGCCGGTGATACCATCCTGCAACTGTCAGAAATTAAAGATGATTATTTAGACCCGAACCTGCTTGGCCGCACACAGGAGCAGCTTAGTGCCAAACAGCTTTCGATGGATTATTACAAAAGTAAGGTAGGTACTTCCGGTCAGCAGATTGGTGCCCTTGGCAGCGCCCGTGGCCTGAAGCAAACGCAATTGGTTAACAAGCAGGAGCAGCTAAGGCTTAAAGTGGAAAGCGACAGGGCTGATGTACAGGCTGCCGGTAATGATTTTAACATCGCCACACTACAGTTCAACCGTGCCCGTGCCATGTACGACAGCGGACTGATATCACTCACACAGTTTGAGCAGCGCAACCAGGCATACCAAAATGCCACTGCCAAAAAGATTTCTGCCGAAAACAAACTGGCCAATACACAGCAGGAGCAGGCTATTAACCGCATTGAAATGAATTCGGTAGAGCAGGAGTATGCCGAAAAAATCTCCAAAGCGCAGGGCGATCAGTTCCAGTCAATGTCTCAGATAGCCACCGGCCAGGGCGATATTGCCAAGCTACAGAACCAGTACAGCAATTACAATATCCGTAGTGGATTGTATTATATCAGGGCTCCTCAAAGCGGCCAGATTACCAAGGCCAAAAAAGCAGGCATTGGTGAAATGGTAAAAGATGGTGAAATGATTGTGGAGATAGTACCCGACCAGGTTGATTATGCCATTGAGCTTTTTGTACGGCCGGTGGATGTACCCTTGCTGGATACGGGCCAGAAAGTGCGTTTTTTGTTTGATGGTTTTCCTGCCATTGTATTCAGCGGCTGGCCCAATGCCTCTTACGGTACATTTGGCGGCAAAGTGGCTGCTATTGAAAGCTCTGTAAGTGGAAACGGCATGTTTCGCATACTGGTAAAAGAAGACCCGGCAGACAGAAAGTGGCCCAAGCAATTGCGCATGGGTGCGGGTGCACAAGGCATGGCACTGATGAAAAATGTACCTATCTGGTATGAACTGTGGCGGCAGATAAATGGGTTTCCGCCGGACTATTACAAAACTGGTGTAAAAGAAAAGGACAAGAAAAAATGAAGTGTAACATAAAGAAGAGGTTACTTGCTTTTATTTTGGCGGTGATGCTGCTTCCTGTAATGGCAAAGGCGCAACAGCCTGCTGCTACATTATCGGGGGCGGAGTTGGCTGCTATTGTGCGGCTGTATCATCCCGTGGCAAAGCAGGCAAATATCGGGGTAGATATGGCTGCTGCTGATATTACCATTGCAAAGGGCGGCTTTGATCCATTGCTGCAGGTAAGCAGCAACCGTAAAACCTTTGATGGTACCAATTATTATAATTACGTGGAATCTGAATTGAAAATACCCACCTGGTATGGTGTGGAAGTATATGCAGGTACCGAATCATTATCAGGCAGCCGCACCGATCCGCAGGAAACCCAGGGTCGTACCAGCTACGCAGGTATTAGTGTGCCTTTGCTGAAAAATTTATTGATGGACAAACGCAGGGCCGCATTGCAGCAGGCAAAAATCTTTCGCAGCATGAGTGAAGCGGAGCGGCAAAGTGCCATCAACAACCTGCAGTTTGATGCCATTACTGTTTACTGGAAATGGGTGCAGTATTACCAGGTGTACGCAATTTTAAAAGATGCAGTGCTGGTAAATGAACGGCGGCTCACACTGGTGAAAAATGCTTACAAGCTTGGCGATAGACCCGCCATTGATACTGTGGAGGCATTAACGCAATTGCAGCAATTTCAATACCTGAAGAATGAAGCTTTTTTGGATTTTAAAAATACCGGGGTGGAACTCTCCGCTTATTTATGGCAGCAGAACAACCAGCCTTATACCCTGCCCGATGGCATTGCACCGGATATGGCATGGCAAAAAAACGACATCACCGCTGGTATGATTGAAAGCGAGCAGGCATTGATTGAACTGGCAGCAAAAAACCATCCTGATTTAAGGCTGTACAATTACAAGCTGGCCGCCCTGCAGGTGGAAAAAAAGCTGAAGTTCCAGGAACTGTTGCCGGTGATGAACCTGAAATACAACCAGTTGGGCAAGGGGTACGACTTGGCCAAAACCATTACCACGCCTTTGTTTGAGAACAATTACCGGTTCGGTGTTTCGTTTGCCGTACCGCTGCGGCTTTCGCAGGGGCGTGGCGAATACCGCAAGGCAAAACTGAAGATACTGGATACAGAATATGACTTGCAGAACAAGCAATTGCTGGTGTACAATAAAATAAAAATTTACCGGAACGAAGCACTCACTTTGTTGCAACAGGTGGCACTGCAGCAAAGGGCATTGCTCAACTACCAAACCCTGCTGCGGGGAGAGGAGACAAGATTCTTTAATGGCGAAAGTTCGCTCTTCCTGGTAAATGCCCGTGAAACAAAAGCATTGGAAGCAACGCAGAAATTAGTGGAAGTAAAAGTAAAGCTGCTGAAGACTGTTGCCGGTTTGCAATGGGCGGCTGGATTGCTGAATTGACGGGTGTTGCATGACAAACTGCTTAGGTGAAAACTTTGTTAGAAACGGATTTTCTGCACCTAAGTAGTTTATATGTTGGTCGTAGGATAAGCTAAAAGTGAATATATTTATTAAAAAAAATCCTTTTAGCAACCATGCCGGTAACTTTTTTTGCAATGCTGCGTTCAACCTTCTGTATGAAAATCTTTTCCGGTGTGGCTTTGCTGTTGCTTGTTTGGCTGGTACTCAGCCGCTGCTTTATTATGAAGGGACGGATAAGTGATGCAAAGGGGAAGCAGTGGTTCGTCAATAAGCATGTTGAACTGGAAACAAAGGATACTGTTATTGACGGCCGCAACATACACTATGCCGTTTGCGGCGATGCCGGCCTGCCCACGCTGGTGTTTATACACGGTAGCCCGGGCAGTTGGTTTCACTACATGAAGTTTATGTATGATACCGCCCTGCTGAAAAAATTCAGGATGGTGAGTGTTGACAGGCCGGGCTTTGGCTACAGCAATTTTGGCAAACCTATGCACCTGCAGGCACAAAGCCAGTTGCTGCTGAAAGTGCTGGAAGCCATTAAGGGTAACCAGCCCATGTACCTTGCCGGGCATTCCATGGGTGCACCCGTAGTGGCGCAAATAGCTGCGTACAATCCTGCCCTTGCCAAAAAAATAATACTGATGGCTGCCCCGCTGGATATTAACATGGAAGCCAAAGAAACCTGGCGGCATATTATGAAAGTGAAACCGCTGTACTGGTTGCTGCCCGGGGCTTTTCAACCTTCCAATACCGAACTGCTGTGGCTTAAAAACGATTTAAAACCCCTAGGTGAAGACCTGATAAAAATCACCTGCGATGTGCTTTTTATACACGGCGATAAAGATACCTGGGTGCCGATAAAGAATATTGCTTTTGGCAAACAGATGATGATTAATGCGGCCTCCATTACCGCCGATACCCTGCACGGTGCCGACCACCAGATACCCTGGAAACGCAGGGAAGAAGTTAGGGATATTTTGCTGGGGTTGTATTGATACCTGCGTCAGTACGTGGCTTTGCCGAAGGCTTAGTCCGTCAGACGCAGGTGTACGGTACTTCGGCCCGACAGACCCAACCTGTGGAAGGGCCTCATACAAACCGGTGCTGCCAGTTAGCTGGTGGCAGCTAATGCTTAATTGAAAAACCAATGATGAACGGAGCGTCGCCACTGAAGCTGGCAGTTGATATGCTGCTGGTAACCAAAAAATCAATAATAAATCTTCAAATTCTCTTTCAGCATATTATTTACTGATGGTGATACGATTTTTACTGAATCCAAAGTGTGGGTGGTTGTCCATGCCCTTGTAAGATTGTGAACAGTGATGTCGCCGCATTCGGGCGATAAGGTAAGCTGGCCAGTGGTATATACAAAAGTGATGGTATCGGCAGGCAGGCTGTTTACCTTTATGAAATACCGCAATGAATCTGTAGTGGGATTAAGCGCCAGGATCAACGAAGAAATTCCGCCCTGCTGGTTGTATATAAAAGTAGTAGCACCTGGGAAAGTAAGGGTTAATGTATTGGGCGTTACAGGCACATCAATTGCACCGTTTTTGTTGTAAAAACCAGCTTTGTAGTTTACAATTTTTGATTGATCGCAAATGGTGTAATTGTCTTTGCAGGAAACTGCAAAAAAAGCCAATGCCAGAGCAATCACCGATATTTTGTTAATACTGTTCATTATTGAGTGGCAAAGTTAGGGAATTACCTTTTGAAACCGGGATTTTGCAAAAGTATACCATAGCTGCTTTAATAAATGATGCTGAAAACCGCAGTATGGTTGCCACGGAAACCAATAGGAAACTAAAAAAATGTATTGACAGTGTTTTTCTGTGCCTCAGTGGCAATAAATCAATGAGGCTGCGGAGCAGCCAATATTTGCCACAGAATAGCAGAAGCACAGAAAATACAAGTAATATGTATGCGCCTTTTTCGTAATAAAGATTCTGAGGCGGCGGTACAGCCCTTACAATCCCATAGCTTTATAAATGGTTTCGTGTATTTTGGGGCGTATATTCATGTTGGATAATTTTTTGTTGTCACCACCTTCGGGGTTTACCCGGTTGCTGAGGAAAACAAATACCAGCTTACTGGCAGGGTCGGCCCAGGCGCAGGTACCCGTAAAGCCCGTATGGCCAAAAGTAAATGGCGAGGCGGTTTTACAAGGGTAGGGCTCGTCTCTTTTGTCATTGTCTTTCTCGGGCTTATCAAAACCCAGCCCGCGGCGGCTGATGGCGCTGTGGTAAGTGTTGAAGTAGTTAATGGTTTCGGGCTGTAAATAGCGTTTGCTATTAAATGTACCACCATCCAGCAGCATCTGCATAATTACAGCAATGCCGTAAGCATCACTAAAAAGCCCCGCATGGCCCGCCACACCGCCAAACATAGCAGCGCCGGGGTCGTGTACATCGCCCCGTATTTCCTGCAGCCTGAAGTATTTTTCTTTTTCGGTTGGTGCCACAAGGCCCAGTGAAAAATTGTCCCGGGGTTTAAAGCCCGTGGCAGTAAGCCCTAATGGTTTGTAAAATTCTGCGGCTGTATATTCGTCTAATGATTTGCCGCTTACGGCCTCCACTATTTTACCCAAAAAAATAAAATCATTGTCGCTGTACACATATTTGCCCTGCTGGCTCAGCGGGCTTTGCAATATGCGCTGGTACAGGGTATCACGCCAGGCATTGCGCATGTACAAATTTTGCGCTACCCTGATGCTGAAGGAGTCGTTGCCGGTGGTTGAATAATATTTTGTAAAGGGAATGCCATCAGCATTGATGGTTTCTTTGTAAAAGGGGATGAAAGCCGCCAGCCCTGCCTGGTGCAACAGAATATTTTCCAGTGTAAGGTTTTCTTTGTTGCTGCCCCTTACCCAGGGTAGATAAGTGCCAAGGGTAGCTCTTAAATCAACCTTACCCTGTTCGTACAGCTTCATAATGGAAATGGTGGTAGCACATACTTTTGTTACCGAAGCCATATCGTAAATGGTTTCTTTTGTAACTGGCTCAGCCTTGTTGTAACTGGTATGTCCAAAGGATTTAAAATAAGCAATCTTGCCATTTTTAACCACCATTACCACACAGCCCGGCGCAGCACCTTTTGCAATGGCATCGTTGCTGATGGAATCTATCTTGCTCAGCTCCACCACATCCAGCCCCACTTCATCGGGATTTGTCCGGGGCAAAAAAAAAGAGAACTTACAATGCCGCTGCCGTACTTGTATTCGTCGCAAACGGTTACGGGTAACTTGCCTTTGGGCTGTATCTTCCCTTCCAGCATATCGGCGGCGGCGTTTTGTGTGATATCATCATCCTCATAGCAGGCTACTATATTTTTTGCTCCGCAAAAGTTTTTAAGGGCATAGGGGTTGCCAAATACAAATGTGATGGCGCTGGTTTGCTGCTGTAGTTGTGTTATCAGGTCAACTGCTGGTTTGCTGAGGCCAAAATTATTGGCTGGTACACGGGCGTAGTTGTGTACGCCGATGATTACTTTTTTGTACCGCTTTTTTATCAGCTCCACCAGCGACAATATCCTGCCGGCGTCCTGTTTGTAATTGAAATAATATACATCAGCATTGTAGCTGGTACGCATCCTTTGGGCAAAAGCATTATCGCTGCTGTTACCAATACTGATAAAAGCTACCTCCTTTGTTGTTATTTTTTTTTCAACTGCTAAAGGAAAAAATATATCATCCGTTTTTTTAAGCAGGGTAAGGGCATTTTCGGCCACTATCTTTTTCATATCGTTTACGCCATTATTAAGGTCGGCAGTAATATTGGTAAGGTTTACCGGTTGCAGGTTGCTCAAGCCATACATATATTTGGCCACCAGCACTTTTTTACAATGCAGGGCAATCTCCTCCCAGCTCAGTTTTTTCTTTTTAATGGCCAGCTTAATTTTATCAAGCGCCATAGGTACATCGCCCGGCAGGCAAAGCATATCATTGCCCGCAATCAGCGATTCGGCTGAAGCTGTACCATTGGGATAAAATTTTCTTACCCCCTGCATTTCCAGCGCATCAGTAAAAGTAAGACCCTGGTAACCCAGGTTATTGCGCATCAGTTCAGTCACATTGTTTTTTGAAATAGACGTGGCCCTGTTGGCAGTATTGTCAATAGCCGGTATAAAAAGATGGGCAATCATTACACTGCCAATACCTGCCTTAAATATCTCCCGGAAGGGATACAGCTCCAGCGAATCTAATTGCGCCATGGTTTTATTGATTACCGGCAGGTCGTGATGGCTGTCAACCGCCACATCACCATGCCCCGGAAAGTGCTTGGCGCAGGCCATTACACCCACATCCTGCATGCCCTTCATATATTGTATGCCATACTGTGCTACTTTGTATTTGTCTTCCCCAAAACTGCGGTCGTTTATTACCGGGTTGTTGGGGTTATTGTTTACATCCACCACCGGTGCATAGTTAACCTGTATACCTGCCCGTTTGCATTGCTCACCCACCAGTTTGCCATAATTATAAATGATACTGGGATCCTGCACGGCCCCAAGCATCATTTGTTTGTTCAATGAGATAACACTGTCGAACCGCATACCCAGGCCCCACTCACCATCAATGCACATCATTATGGGGGTTTTGGCCATAGCCTGCAGCCTGTTTACCACAGTACCCTGCCACACAGGCCCACCCTGAAAAAGGCAAACGCCGCCCACATTGTATTTCTTCACCAGTTCAGCCACTTTTTTATCGTAATACAATATACCCGTGGGTGTTTTTTCCGACAGCCGCACCACCATCAACTGGGTAATCCGTTCGTCGGGCGAAAGGGTATTGTACACACTATCCGCCCAGGCCGTGGCAGCAGCGTTTTGCTGCGAAAAAGAAGATATTGAAAAAAACAGGCATACAATCGTTATTATTTGCTTCATACCGGGTTTTAAAAGTTTATAGTGCAAAGTATATCTTAATTTTGCAGCACAAATTAGCACATTTTGCCTGATATTATTCAATTATTACCTGATAACATTGCCAACCAGATAGCAGCCGGTGAAGTGATACAGCGCCCGGCAAGTGCGGTAAAAGAGTTGTTGGAAAATGCCGTAGATGCAGGTGCCACCGAAATAAAACTGCTGGTAACCGATGCAGGTAAGGCACTGGTACAGGTGATAGACAATGGCAAGGGCATGAGCGAAACCGATGCCCGTATGGCTTTTGAGCGCCACGCCACTTCCAAAATCAGGAGTATCGACGATCTTTTTCACATTAAAACAATGGGCTTTCGTGGGGAGGCACTGGCCAGTATTGCTGCCGTGGCCCAGGTAGAAATAAAAACCAAGAGGGAAGAAGACGAAACCGCCACTTTTATTGAAATAGAAAACAGTGTGGTGATAAGGCAGGAGCCAGCCGCTGCCTTGCAGGGTACCAGTGTGGCCATGAAAAACCTGTTTTTTAACGTGCCTGCCCGGCGCAATTTTTTAAAAAGCAATGCTGTGGAGCTGCGCCATATTGTAGATGAGTTCATCCGGGTGGCCATGGCTTTTCCTGAGGTGTTTTTTTCGCTGAGTTCCAATGGGCAGGAAGTGTACCATTTGGAAAAAGGCTCACTAAAGCAGCGCATTGTGCAGATATGTGGCAATAATTACAATGCCAAACTGGTAGCAGTGCAGGAGCAAACGGATTATATGAACGTAAGCGGTTTTGTGGGCAAGCCCGAAACGGCCAAAAAAACCCGTGGCGACCAGTACTTTTTTGTAAACAACCGCTTTATCAAAAGTGCTTACCTCAACCATGCAGTAATGGGCGCTTTTGCTGAAATGATTGGCAAAGACAGCTTTCCGATGTATGCGCTGTTTATTGACCTTGACCCGGCACAGATAGACATTAACGTACACCCCACCAAGCAGGAAATAAAATTTGAGGATGAAAAGATTGTGTATGCCTTTGTGCAGTCGGCCGTAAAGCATGCGCTGGCACAGTTCAGCATTACGCCCACGCTCGATTTTGAGCTGGATGCTTCTATACAGCGGCTGGATGCCGTGAGCAAACCATTTACGGAAGCAAACAAAAATACAGCATCGGCATCGCCCCTGTTCCAGGGTTTTACGCAAAAAAACCAGGCACATTTTATAGAAAAGAAAAGCGAGCTGAAGCACTGGAAAGATTTTTATGAAGGCGGCCAGAAGGAACCCGGCTTTAAATCACTCACTACCGAATACAGTATTGAACAGCCGGCAAATGAGCCGCAGCAATCATCGGCCATTGCACACCAGCAACAATACACGGCTGCATTGCAACTGCACAACGGCTATATTGTAGTGCCACACGATAAGGGCTACCTGCTGGTGCAGCAGCAAAATGCGCATGAAAGAATATTGTACGAAAGATTTGCCGCCGCCCTTGATGGTAAAGCCATTGCTACACAGCGCAGTCTCTTCCCTGCCACCATCGAATTAAGCGCTCCCGATACAGTATTGCTGGGCGAACTGCTGCCCGAACTGCTGCAACTGGGTTACCTGCTGGAACCCTTTGGCAACAACACTTTTGTAATACAGGGCACACCTGCCAATTTAGAACAGGGCAGCGAAAAAACAGCTATTGAAAAAATGCTGGATCAGTACAAACACTTCAGCACCGACCTTAAATTTACCAAAAGGGAAAAAATTCTCCGCACCATGGCCTGGCAGCAAAGCATTAAAACCGGTAAGGCTCTTACCACCACCGAAATGCAGCAACTGACCGACGACCTTTTTGCCTGCGCCATACCCAATACCACGGCCAATGGCAAGCCTACTTATTTAGAGTTTAAAAAGGAAGAGCTGGATAAGATGTTTGGGAGATAGGGGAGAGTGCGTCGTTGGGCGTTGGGCGTTGACCGATGGGCGTTGATCGTTGATCGTTGAGTGCACAACAATAAAAAAGCTAACCCTTTCAACTTTCAACATTGAACCTTTCTTACTTTGAACCTTCCAATTTTGAACCTAAGCTCACACATAACCCCCAAAAGACTACCCTATTAGCACAACCTGTTCCGGCCATCGGGAATCAGCACATCAGCAAATTATCAAATCATCACATCGACTTCCAGTTCCGGAAAAAGATACTGCTCCTTTAAATTGTACGCTCTTGCAATGGCCTGTTTTTCGGCAATGGAAAGGTAGCGCTGCGGATCCTTTATTTTGCGGTAAAAGGCGCTCTGGCTGATGCCGAGGTTCTTTTCTATCAGCTCTTTGTATCTTTTAGCAATGCCACTTTCTAAACTGTCGTGAAATTCCTTCCAGCGGTTGTGGATTGTACTGTTTTGCATGGTAATAATTGTTTGCTGCTGCAAAATGACTGAATTACGCCCAGTTTTATTACATTTGAGGCGTATAAGATGTACGTTTACCGTATAAAAAATTACTTTGGCGTATGATAAAAGAAAAAATACTCAGCAACATTAAAACCATCCGTGAGGCACGCAATGTAACCGGCGAATATGTGGCTACGCAGATGGGCATTACACAGGCTACTTACAACCGCAAGGAGAATGGCGAAATAGAATTCAGCCTGAACGATTTGCTGAAAGTGAGCGAAGTGCTGGATGTGCCTGTGGCAAAATTGATGGACAGGGATTTGGCTCAAATCATTACTCAAACAAACAATATCAGTGATACTTCTACAGGTAATAATATTTACAGAGTAGATACACAGAATTTTATGTCTGAAGGTTATAAAGTAGCCATTGAAACGCAGAAGGAAGAGATTTTGCATTTAAGGGCGCAGGTAGATAAGCTGATGGATAAGATTGGGTAGCTGCGTCAGACGTGGCCCGCAGGGTCCGTCAGTACGCAGATTAATGAAGCCTCTCATTCAATCCTTTTGTTTCTCCAACAGCACTTCGGTCAGACGGACCCAGCCTACGGAAGGGCTTCGTACTGACCGGTGCTGCCAGCAGTTGTATTCCCCATCAGTCCGCCGGTTCACGTTGAGCCAGACCTTGCCCGTTTTGGCTGTAAGCAAACATATACACAGCGTAATAATATTCATTACACATTCTCAATAAATATCCCTACTTTGTTACTAAACCTAAAAAATAATATTATGCAGGGAACAATCGTATCACTTATTTTGGGGGCTGTGGCCGGCTGGCTTGGCGGCCAGTTGTACAAGGGCAGCGGGCTGGGGCTTATTGGCAATATTGTTGTGGGCATACTGGGCGGCTTTATAGGCTATTGGGGCCTGGGTAAGCTGGGGGTGCACTTGGGCAATGGCTGGATTGGGTATATTTTAACGGCGGCTATTGGTGCTGTGGTACTGCTGGCGCTGCTCAATCTTATTGTAAAGAAAAAGTAAGCAGGCTTTGGGTAATGCCTGTTTCAAAACAATTATCTATTGCTACTGAAATGTTGACAGTTAATAGATTAGAGTTGACAGCATGAGTTCCTTTGCGCTCTTTGGGTTTGTCTGCCTGCTTTGCGATACATTTTTTTCTGTGTTTCAGCGCACAAAAAAACCGTGCAAAGTATAACCCTGCACGGCATCAAAATAGTATGCAATTACTTATAACTTACTGGTAATCTCCTCCGACATGGGTGTTACCTTGCTGTCAAATTTCGAAAGCAGGTTGCCATTTTCGTCAATTAAAAATTTGGTGAAATTCCAGCGTATTTCAGCATCCATTACTCCATTCAGGCTTTTTTGTGTGAGCCATTTAAAGATGGGTGCCGTATCATCACCCTTTACCGATACCTTGGCTGCCATGGGAAAAGTTACGCCATAATTCTTTTTGCAAAATTCTTTTATCTCACCATTGGTACCTGGTTCCTGTGCGCCAAAGTTATTGGCCGGAAAACCTACAATCACCAATTTGTCGCTGTATTTGGCATACAATGCCTGCAGACCCTCATATTGCGGTGTGTAGCCACAGGCAGAAGCTGTATTTACAATCAGTATTTTTTTGCCTTTGTAAGCAGAAAAATCAATAGTGTTGCCATCAAGGGCTTCCACTTTAAAATCGTAAATAGAAGCAGCGGCTGTTGTTGGTGCAGCGGGTTCATTCGTCATAACAGCAGTATTTTTTTGTGCGGCGCAGGAAAGCAGTACTGTGCCGAGGATGATTGATTTTAACATGATTTGTTGTTTGAGTTATAACAAAGGTACAGCTATTTTGTTCGGAAGGAGACATCATTGACAGCGTGTATTTTTTCTTACCTTTATCTGCAAATTAATCCTTTAACCTTTTTTATGAGACAGATACTTTTTACACTCACTTTACTTACCTGCATTCACTGCGGTGCTGCGGCACAAACCTGCAACTGGCAGGGCATAGATTCAAACTGGAATAATGTGGCCAACTGGAGCTGCGGGCGGGTACCGGGTGTGGCCGATACGGTCGTGATTGGCGGTGGATTTGTACATTATCCCCGGCTGGATGGCAGTATTGCCGTCAATGACACGATATCAGTTAATTTTTATGTTTTTGCACCGGTATTATACAAGTGCCGTAAACTTACAGTGTTAAATGGCGCTGCAATTTGCTTTACAAGCGGGCAATTACTTTGTGCCGGCAGCTGCAGTTTTAGCGGTACTATGTGGGGTGGTGGCATTACAGCCTACGGCGGATTTGGAACAATAGACGGTAGTATTGGTGTTGCTAACCTTTCACTGAACGGTGCGGCACTTTACGAGGGTGCCGGGCTGACAGTAAGGTATTTTTTTGTTTTTTTTCCGTCAGTAGGAGTGATTAATTCATATATTGAAGGTAAATCGGGCATAACCGGTGCAGAGAATAACAGCCCACCCTTCGGCAGCATTAATGGCAGCACTTTTGAAGGTGCGATGAATATGTATGGCACCATGACCGGCAGCGGTAATCTTGTGCGCCTGAGGGAAAAGGATGGGGGCGCCTTTTTAACTTTTCCGCAATGCCTGGGAAGTTGTTCTTCGGGCAGCGGGCCAATGCGGTTCAATATACAAAACGACAGCCCGGCTGATGATACTGTAGCGGTGCAATTGTGGTACGATGCCTTCCTCCAGGGTAATGTTGTGTTTAATACCAATAATGACTGCGGCATAATGCGGTTTAAAAAAAGTGCATACGATAACAATTATGGTGGCGGTTTTCCACCAGGCTCTCCCTATGCAGCGTTTGATACCATTGTGATACAGGGTAATGTAACCATTGCCAATAAGGGCAATATCATTTTTGACAATCCCTACAAGATTTCCGGCACCATTACATTGAATGGCGGCCATATCATCAAGGCATGGAAGGGTGCGGTAAATACTTTTCCTCCGGGTGATACATTGCGTTGCCCGGTAAATTTTGGCGAAGGTATTCTCAACCTTGCTGGTGGTAAACTCTTTACCGAAGCCACTATCACCAACGATTCCATCATTAATGCGTCAGCTACTAACTATATTGTAACTCTTCCTCCAAATGGAAAATTGAAAAGGAACGTAAGGAATTTCCCAAGACTGTTTCCTGTTGGCACAAGCACATCGTTTAATCCTGCTACGCTTATAAATAGCGGCGCTTTTGATGCTTACAGCATTCAGGTACAGCAGGGCGTATATGCCAATGGTACCAGCGGTGCACTGTTTAACAATAAGGTGGTTGACCGTACCTGGTTTATTGACGAGCAAACACCCGGGGGCAGCAATGTTGATTTAACGGTGCAATGGAACGCAGCAGATGAACTGTCGGCTTTTGTGCGCAGCAATTGCAACCTGGCGCATTACAATGGCAGCTACTGGGAAGGTGGCATATCCGCAGCGGCCAGCGGCACCGATCCTTTTACATTGAGCAGAAACGGTCTTACGTCCTTCTCTCCTTTTTCAGTTGGCAGGCAGGGCGTGCTGGCAAGTGACTGCAATAACTTTACTGGTACGTCAACAGCAGCAGGCATTGTACTGCGCTGGCAATTAGTACCGGATGGTCAGCAGCACCAGTATTTTTTGCAACGGAGCAGCGATGGGGTGAATTTTACCAATATCAGCAAAATTGAAGCAGGGCAGGGCAGCTACAGCTTTACCGATAAAGCATACACTAATGGCGCAAATTATTACCGCATCATGCAAACCACTACCAATAATGCTGCACAGCAGTTGTGCCGTGTTATTGAAGTTGCAGGCAGGCGCAATCAATCGGTTGTGAACCTGATGGGTAACCCTGCTGGTAATCATTTGCTATTAAGCATCAGCAGTCTGTCGAACCAGCAAGTCTATTTTGAAATAATTGGGGCAGATGGCCGCAAAGCAGGCAACTGGATGTACAATGTACCCAAAGGCAACAGCAGCCTCAAACTGCCGGTGAGTAAATTACTGCCGGGGATATACCTGCTGAAAATAACAGGGCATGATGTGCAAACAGTAGTACGGTTTGTGAAAGAATAGCATAAATTATTTTGATGTGAGTGAGAGTGATACCTTTATACCGACTTTTTCAATCAAATTTTTAAGGCAGACGGAAGTATATTTTATCCTACCCCGCTAACCCTAACAAGTTGAAGGAATTAGCATATCAGCACATTTGCATATTGGCATATTTATTCACTGCCTTTCATAAGCCCCCATATCCGGCAAACCCATATTGCGGTTCTTATTGTCAAGGTCCTTGAGTAAGCCGGTGGCAATGCCTTTGTTGATGCCCGGTGCAGCAGGGTTGCTGATTCGGAAATCATAATAGCGCCTGTTTGCATCAATACTGTCAAAAGAAGGATTCAGGTTTTTTATGGAGTTGGTAAAAGTAGCACTGGCAGGATCTGTTTGCGCCTTGTACAGGCAGTTGTTAAAAGCCACGATAAAGCTGTTGGCACCTTGCTTGGTTACCGATACTTCATTGTCTACCAAACCAAAATCTCCCCAAAAAATACAATTGGTAAAAGCAGCAGTCATATTGCTGGTGAGGGTAGTGGTGCCCTGCGTTAAAAAATTATTGGCCAGCAACACAGGGTTTTTGTGTGTAATATAATTATTGGAGTAGGTAGCAACGGTGCAGTGAGTAAGCGTATAATTACCGCCAAATAGCAGGGCCACATTACTGCCGCAGTTGCTTATTAAGCTGTTGTCGGCCACAAGGCTGGTATTAATGCAGAGCAGTCCGGCATCATAGGCATTGTCAATAATACACTGGCTTATTTTCAATTTTGGACTGGCATTTACCGATGGCTTATCCACCACAACAGCCTGGTAGGCATTTTTTACAACAGCATAGTTCAGTACATTGTCCTTACTCGTACCACGGAAATAAATACCGGGCCATCCTGCTGGTAAATCTTTATAGTCAGGGTCGAGCCTGTCGCCGGCAAAAACCACTTCATTGTTTTTTGTGCCGTTTGCAATCAGAGTGCCATCCACCAGCAGGGGCGCATCTGCATGTGCATATATACGTGTGCCGGCGGGTATGGTTAGGCTTGCAGTAGTATCAATACGTAAGCTGCCCAGTATCACATAGGGCTTTGCATTGCTCCAGGTTGTATTACCGGTAATTACCTGATTGCGCAAAAAGTTGGCATTTTGCCCAAAGGCCTGCAATTGCACATAGCGGCTGTTGCCATTGTAATTAATAAGGATGCTGTCGCTCACAATAAAAGGCAGGTTGGCGGCATTGGGATTGATGATTACCGATACAAAAACATAAATACTGTCATTTGCAGCAACTTCGATATTGCTAACTTCGGGTGCAGCAGTGCCGTCAATATTCAGTTTGTAGGCAGAAGCCGCCCCGCCCATCAGTTTTACCCTGTTTAAACGCAGGCGCTGGTTATTATCATTAATGATTTTAAAACTTTGTGTAACAGAACCGGTGGTGGTAAAAACAGTATCAAATTTAAGGGTATCGGCACTGGTAAACAGGCGGGCATCGGCACTGGTGATAAAACTATCTTTTTTGCATGCCTGTACCGCAATGAGCAGCATACCTATAAGTGCTATCAATAATTTTCTGTTCATTGCAACAAAACTACAAAGTTTTTCAACTGCCCGTGCAAATATCATTTACCGGCGCAGGCCAGCGTGGCAATGCTAAGAGTAGTGCCCGGTACCTGCAGCATCATATTACCACAGGCATCCAGCGTAGCGCCGGTAGTTACCACATCATCCACCAGCAGCAGGTGTTTGCCTTGCAGGGCAGCAGGGTTATTGATGATAAAACTATCCGCCACATTTTCCCAGCACTCAGTGCGGTGTTTGCGGGTTTGGGTTTGTGTAAACCGCCTGCGCACCACATTGCC
>JANMDL010000276.1:0-15313 GCA_031376295.1 Chitinophagales bacterium | reverse complement strand
TGTCCCAAAAATAGCCAAGCCCTTCAATAGCATTTTTTTCATTTACAAAATGCTTGATGCTGATGGCTCCGGGATAAAATTTCACACCTGCAGCAGTAGTGTAGCTCTGCGAATCATTTTGCCTGCTGCTGCTTTTGCGTTGCGCCTGCATAGTGGTGCAAAAAAGCAGTAAAAACACAAAGGCTATCGTAAATCTTTTCATAACAACTAGTTTGCCTTTTGTAAGAAAAAACTATGCCAGTTTTACCCAAAAACCTATCTTTATCCGAATGAATGTACCGGGCAACGATACCTCCATCAGTTTAAATAAATTTATCAGCGATACAGGTATCTGCAGCCGCAGGGAAGCCGATAAAATGATTACGGAAGGCCGTGTAACCATTAATGGTAAAACAGCTAAAACGGGCAACCGGGTGGAAGAAGGAGATAAAGTGCAGGTGGATGGAAAATTGCTGAAAGCACCCCCCAAAACAATTTACCTGGCTTTTAATAAACCTGTGGGTATTACCTGCACTACCGATGTAAAAGAAAAAGGCAATATCATCAGTTTTATCAATCACCCCCAGCGCATATTTCCCGTAGGCAGGTTAGATAAGCCAAGTGAAGGACTGATTTTTTTAACCAATGATGGTAATATCGTCAATAAAATTCTGCGGGCAGGCAATAATCATGAAAAAGAATACGTAGTTACGGTAAACAAGCCTGTTACACCGGAATTTGTGCAACGGATGCGCAATGGCATTCCCATTTTAGATACCGTTACAAAAAAATGTTTTGTGCGGCAGGATAGTAAATTTGTGTTCACCATTATTTTAACGCAGGGGCTCAACCGGCAGATAAGAAGAATGTGCGAATACCTCGGCTTTACAGTTACCAAACTAAAACGCATCCGTATCATGAACATCAGCCTCGGCAGCCTTGCAACAGGCAAGTGGCGCTATCTCTCACCCGAAGAAATAAAAATCATCAGCGATATGGTAGCCGGTTCGGTAAAAACGGAAGAAGCATCCAGGAAGTAATTTGCTGATTAGCCAATTTGCTGATGTGATGATGAGGGCATCGTTACATTAATCAGCATATTATCACATTATTTCATCAGCACATTAAACATACATTTCCTCCCTCAACCCCTTTACTCTTTCATCTTCCAAATATTCATCAAAAGTACAAAGCCTGTCTATAATGCCCTTGGGGGTTAATTCAATAATACGGTTGGCCACGGTTTGCATAAACGTATGGTCATGTGAGGTGAGCAGTACAATGCCGGGAAAATTAATACAACCCTCATTAAAACTCTGAATACTCTCCAGGTCAAGGTGGTTGGTAGGCTGATCCAGCATAATCAGGTTAGGGCTTTGCAGCATCATGCGGCTGAGCATACAGCGTACTTTTTCGCCACCACTCAGTACATTTGTTTTCTTAAATATATCGTCGCCCGCAAAAAGCATCTTGCCCAAAAAGCCCCTTAAAAAAGGCTCATCTGCATCCGTTACATGCGGGGGTACATACTGGCGCAACCAGTCCATCAGTTGCATACCCTCAGTAAAAAATTCGTTGTTCTCTATCGGCAGGTATGCTTTGGTAATGGTAGTACCCCATTCAAATTTACCGGCATCAGCATCTGATAGTCCGTTAATGATATCGTAAAAGCTGCTCACCGCCAGCGGATCCCTGCTCAGCAAAGCAATTTTTTCGCCCTTGTTGATGCTGAAATTAACTTTATCGAATAACACACGGTTATTCACCACTTTTTTAAGCCCCTCTATATTCAGTATCTGGTTGCCGGCTTCCCGCTGTGGTTGAAAGATAATACCGGGGTATTTGCGGTTACTCGGTTCAATTTCGTCTATCGTTAATTTTTCGAGCGCTTTTTTACGGCTAGTGGCCTGCTTACTTTTACTGGCATTAGCGCTAAAGCGGGCAATAAAGTCTAACAGTGCCTGGCGCTTTTCTTCTGTCTTTTTATTTTTATCATTCACCTGGCGGCTCATCAACTGCGAGCTTTCGTACCAAAAAGTATAGTTACCAGAGAAGGTTTTAATCTTCTGCCTGTCCACATCCGATACGTGTGTACATACCGCATCCAAAAAGTGACGGTCGTGGCTCACTACCAGTACAATATTCTCATAATCAGCCAGGAAGTTTTCTAACCAGCCAATGGTTTCAATATCTAATCCGTTGGTAGGCTCATCCAGCAGCAATATATCGGGGTTGCCAAACAGTGCCTGTGCCAGCAGCACCCTCACTTTCAGGTTACCCGGTATCTCCTTCATCAGGCTCTGGTGGTACTCATCTTTTACCCCGAGTTCGCTTAAAAAAGTAGCCGCATCGCTCTCGGCAGTATAGCCGCCCATTTCACCAAATTCATGCTCCAGGTCGCCTGCACGTATGCCATCTGCCTCGGTAAAATCAGCCTTGGCGTAAATAGCATCCCTTTCATGCATCACATCCCACATTTTTTTGTGGCCCATCATCACCGTATTCAGCACTGTAACCTCGTCAAACTCAAACTGGTTCTGCTTCAGCACGGCCAGGCGTTCGCCGGTTGTAATGGTCACCGTACCCTTGTTGGGCTCAATTTCGCCACTCAAAATCTTTAAAAAAGTAGATTTGCCGGCACCATTGGCACCAATTACGCCGTAGCAGTTGCCCTTAACAAAGGAAATGTTTACCTCATCAAATAAAACCCGCTTGCCATAGGCCAGGGTTACATTATTAACACTAATCATATCTGTAAAATGGCGGCAAAGGTAAGGTGTTTTGGGTAAAATGGGATTGGGAATTGGGTGTTGGTAATAATGGAATTGGGAATTAGGTATTGGGTATTTGGTATTTGGGGTCGGGCAGTAGTATCATTATTCAACTGCATTGGCGTCGCACTCTTGTACAGTAGAACACTATTGAACTTTTCCCGCAAATATCAACGATGCAATCAAAATCCGTAAATCAAACATTTCGCCTTTATCTTGCTTTATCAACAAGTTTTTTAAACCATTTTTCACATATTTCATCATTAGATAAATAATCATTCCCATTTTCTGTCTTAGCTATTGCAATTTTCATATTTGTTTCATCAACTTTATAATATGGTTCTTCTTTATCAATTTCTGTTGCCTCGGAATATAGTTCACGGCGACCTGTCACTTTTCCTTCATGGAGTGTAATATAGAGCCCTCCAGAATTATCATCTTTCATGTGAATATTCAATGAAAATTTACTCTTCATTATTATTGAAATATAAGTAGGATTATAAGTACTTTCAAATCTCAAATCTGGCAATTCTTTTTCAAAATAGGAAATGTATTCTTTTAGTTTATTTTCTATTTCCTTAAAGCCTTTTTGTACATAGCTAGTCTTACTATCATTGAATTTATCATTTAGTTCTTTTATTTTTTTCTTCTTTTCGGCTTCGCTCTTTAATTCAGCTGCTAAATCTGCAATAAAACTTTTTGCCATAACATTCAATTTAGCAACATAGGCCAAAATTTATGCCAATAGAAAAAACGGCATTTCTGGTGCCAAACTGGCATGGTGTGGCCTCCTGAGTCATTTAATGCTGTTACATTGTCCCCCGAAAGAAAATGTAGCAGTCGCTTCCTGGGTTTATAAACTTGGCCTCGTTTCATTTTTTAAAGTGTATAGCAGAGCAGTTAATAAAAATAGGCAACTTGTTGCATAAAGTAAAACCCTTTGCAAAACACGCTGCATTTAATTGGTTACAAAATCTTTGAAAGGCTGCATTTCTTACTCAGTTCTTTGCGGGTTATTGATAGGCCAAATTTTTCTATAATTGCAAGGTATGCCGTTCTGAGTTCGGTTGACTTAAACGGCCTGAGACGGTATAAGTCTTTTATTCTGCCCTGCCAATCAGGCAGGTAACCAGCTATATGCAGCCAGCAAATTATATGCAATGTACTGTAAACTTTAATAAATGGATCAAGCTCATTTATTGCCTTTATAAAGTTTTTGTCATCGGATATAATGAAGTTTGCATTTACTTTTCTAAACTGTGCATAGCTTTCAGCCTCACCTTTATCGATACCCTTTTGATGCAGGACAGTGGCCATTACAATTGAGTCGTAAGCGGTACAGAAGCGCCAGAAACCAGCTTCCGGCTTTATCTTTTCAAGCATTATTTCCCTGTGAGGTTCTTTTACTGCCCCCAACTTATATTCACTTACCACTTCAGTAGGGAAATACAATGTGTAGAAGATATTGCGCAGGTAATCAAAAAAAGGTTTTCGGTAGTGCAAATGGCTCATATATACCAGTGAGGCATTGTCAACTATAGCAGTTGGACGCAAAGGACTAATTATTTTTTGGGTGAGTTAAAAACGGCGTCCAGTGTTATTAAGCCAAGCCCTATTAATAAAATGCCGCCCAAAACTGAGACAGAATCGTCTTGTTTAACCGCTTTTTGAGCAGAGGTACCCCGTTGATTTTCTTTTATTTTGGCAATGGCCTTAGCCAGTATTTCCTGCGAACTTTCTTTTTTTGCATCAATAAATACTTCTGTGCAATTTTGACTGTGTTTCAGGTTTTTAACTTTATTGTATATGATAAGAATCTTCGATTTGTCTTTTAAATGTGTAAATGCTGTATTAATTTCCTGCTGCACAATACTGGTGAGCGGCGAAGTAGAAAAAAAAATAAAATAGTCAGCCGATTTTATGCGGTGGATCGTTTCCCCATTAAGTTTCCCTGTACCATTAAACCTGTCGGGCATAAGCATTGTAAAACCATGCACAGCCCCAATGGTATGAAGCCTCACCGCTAATGTTTGCTCAAATTCATTGCCGGGATTATACGTTACAAAAACTGATGTTTGTTTCATGTGTACTGCTCCTTTTTATTGTGCAAATATAGCAAAAACAGTCACTGTAAGTATCGAAATATAACATAAAATTGCGAATGCCAGCGATTTTATGTTATAGCTAAGCCGTAAAAAAGATGGGAATTTGAAATATCAACATAACCGTATAGTCAGCATAAGCTGTGCCGCCATTATGGTATCAGCAAATTTGCACATCAGCACATTGGTTTTTTCAACTATTTTTGCCCCATGTCAATCGTTAAGAGCATACAGCAGAGTGTTACGGAGAGTTTATCGGCTTTATTCGGACAGCCATTTGCGGCAACCGATTTCCAGGTAAATAAAACGCTGGAAGATTTTGAGGGCGATTATACTGTAGTGCTTTTTTCATTGGTGAAGAAGCTAAAGCAATCACCTGATGTGCTGGGCAAGCAGTTGGGAGATCATCTTGTTGCCAATCACAGCCAGGTTTTTACAAAATACAATATCATCAAAGGATTTCTGAATCTTACCATAGCTGATGCTTACTGGACAAACCTGCTGCAGCATAACTACCGGGATATATGTTATGGCAAAAAAGCCATGAACGGACAAAAGGTAATGATGGAATACTCATCGCCCAATACCAACAAGCCCCTGCACCTGGGCCACTTGCGCAACAACTTTTTGGGCTGGAGTGTGGCGGAAATTTTAAAAGCCAACGGCTACGAAGTAATTAAAAGTTGTATCGTAAACGACCGGGGCATCCACATCTGCAAAAGCATGATTGCCTGGCAACTGTTTGCCAACGGTGCCACACCCCAAAGTACCGGTATCAAGGGCGATCATTTTGTGGGGGAGTATTATGTGCGGTTTAACGACGAGTACAAAGTACAAGTAGAAAAGTTGATCAATGAAGGAGTTGATAAAGCAATAGCAGAAAAGGAAGCACCCATCATGAAAGCCACCCAGCAAATGCTTTTAGACTGGGAAGCTGGCAAGCCTAAAGTGATTGACTTATGGAAAACAATGAATGGCTGGGTATATGAAGGATTTGATGTAACCTATAAACGCATCGGCAGCGATTTTGACATTATTTATTACGAAAGCAATACTTACCTGCTGGGTAAAGAAACGGTGCAGCAGGGGCTGGAAAAAAATGTGTTTTTTAAAAAAGAAGACGGAAGTGTGTGGATTGATTTAACGGCTGACGGGCTGGATGAAAAACTGGTGCAGCGCAAAGATGGCACCAGTGTATACATAACGCAGGATATTGGCCTGGCACAGCAGAAATATGATGTATATAAAATTGACCAGAGCATTTATGTAATTGGTAATGAGCAGAACTACCACATGAAAGTGCTGCAGCTTATCTGCAAGCATCTGGGTTTGCCTTATGCAGATAGAATTTTTCACCTGAGTTACGGCATGGTGGAACTGACAACCGGTAAAATGAAGAGCAGGGAAGGTACAGTGGTGGATGCAGATGATATGGTGGATGAAATGCTCAGCACATCGCAGCAGCACACAGAGGAATTGGGTAAGGTAAAAGATTTTGAAGCGACCGAACTGGCTACCCTGTACAATACTATTGGCATGGGAGCCCTTAAATTTTACCTGCTGCGGGTTGATCCTAAAAAAACAATGGTGTTTAACCCGCAGGAGTCAATTGATTTTCATGGGTTTACGGGGCCCTTTGTGCAATATACCCATGCAAGAATAAAAAGTATTTTACGCAAAGAACCGGTACCGGCCAGTTGGCAGGCAACAGGCGAAGCACTGCTGCCATTAGAAAAAGAAATGCTGGTGCTGGCTGAGCAATATCCTGTTGCAATAGAGCAGGCTGCTGGTGAACACAACCCGGCGGTAATTGCCAGTTATGTGTTTAACCTGGCCAAAACATTTAATTCATTTTACAGTGTACATTCAGTAACCCATGCAGAAACACCGGAGAAAAAACAACTGAGGCTTTGCATTGCCAGTATTACGGCAACCATCATACACAGCGGTATGCAGTTGCTGGGCATACAGGTGCCGGAAAGGATGTAATACCAATAAAGCATAAAGCAGCGGCGTTATCCTGCATCCATCATTTTCAATCCCTCTGCAAAAGAATGCGGCTGGTAACCAAGCAGTGCCTGTGCCTTGGAAATATCAAAGCCCGTTTTAGCCGGACGCTGCGCAGGTTGTGTAAAAGTATCAGCAGTTACTTCCTCAATCAGCGTGGCATCAAGCTTATTATAGGCAGCAGTAGCCATTGCCATATTGTATGGGGTAAGCATTTCATTACCCGAAATATGAAAGATGCCTGTCGCTCTTTTTTGAGCAATTAACAAAATACCTTTGGCAAGATCCTGTGCATGAGTGGGTGTGCGCCATTGGTCGTTTACCACTTTAATTTGTTTGCCTTGCAACAGATTGTTTTTAACCCAACTGATGATATTGCTGCGGCTGCCATCATGCGTATGTCCATATACAAGGCAGGTACGCACCACCGCAGCATCCAGCCCGCTTTGCATCACATCTTTTTCACCAGCTACTTTGCTGCTGCCATAATAGTTTACAGGGTTGGTTGTATCAGTTTCACTGTAAGGCCCTGCAGTACCGTCAAAAACAAAATCAGTGGAAATAAAAATAAAAAACGGCCTGATTTTTTTTGCAGCCTCCACCAAAAAACGGGTAGCTGTTACGTTGGTGTTCCAGCATTGCACAGGATTTTTTTCGCAATCATCCACCTGTGTTTTAGCCGCTGCATGTATAATGATACCGGGGTTAGCCTCAAGGTAAAAATTAAAAGCTGCAACACCATCAGTAATATCAAGCTGCTGGTAAATAAAGCGTTCGTTTTGCGTAACAGGCAATCTGCATGGCCCCACACCTGTGCCAATTACCTGCCAATCAGTTGCTGTTAGCAATAACTGTATCAAATGCTGCCCCAGTAAACCATTGGCACCTGTAATCAAAATTTTCATACCCTAAAAATACAATACAAATACAAAGGACGAATAATGAAGTTTGAAGGGCGAGTGTGGATTTTTGAAGTGCTTCCTTCAGCTTGCAATCTTTAAATACTCACATGCCACACTCGTATTTCACAATTCTTAATTTATTAGTCACCCCAAGGCTTCATGCTCCATAAGCAAAGGCTTTCCTGCTCCTTAGCCCAAGGCTTTAGCCTTGGAGGGAAATAGTTATCAACGAATGTGTATAATAAAAAAAAGCCGCCGCCTCATGTTTAGGTAAATTTGTATCGAAAAAAATATTCATCCTGGTATAAGCATGAAATATACACAAGGCATATTAGATAAAACAGAAAGAGTAGTGGAAGAAGCGGGCTATGTACTGCGCTATGAAAGGGGTACTTTTCAAAGCGGGTATTGTATACTGCAAAGCAAAAAAGTAGTGGTACTCAATAAATTTTTACAAACAGAGGGGCGTATCAATACCCTGGTTGATCTGATGCCCCAACTGAATATAAATTATGATCTGCTTACCCTGGAATCGCAAAAAATTTATGATGAAGTGATGCTGGCGGGGCTGGAAAGATAGCCGCAGCAGCCAGCTTGTATTTCCGCAACAAAGTTTGTATTAAAGCCATATTACTGCCAATAGAATAGCAATTGGTAGCACACCCCTACCGGACACCTTCAATAATCTGCGAAAATTTGTACTGCCGTATACAGTTAGCTTTTCAATTTAAGCAGTTACATTTGCCTATGGCCTGTCCTCCATTAACCATTACATTTCTTGGTACCGGCACCAGCAGCGGTGTGCCTATGATTGGGTGCAGTTGCCCGGTATGCACATCGGCAGATAAAAAAGACAACCGCCTGCGCAGCAGCATTATGGTACAAAGTGCCAGAACCACCATTGTGGTAGATACTACCCCCGACTTCCGCTACCAGATGCTGAGAGAAAATGTACGGAAATTAGATGCTGTATTATTTACCCATCCTCATAAAGATCATGTAGCAGGGCTGGATGATATCAGGGCATTTAATTTTTTTCAAAAGCAGCCCATGGAAATTTATGCAAATGAGTTAACACAGCAGGCATTACTGAGAGAATTCCCTTATGCCTTTGCCGAAAAAAAATACCCGGGTGTACCCGAAATAAACCTGAATTCCATCGACCTTACCCCTTTTACAATCGGAGATATCCCTGTAATACCCATACTGGTGTGGCATATGAAAATGCCGGTATTTGGTTTCCGCTTTGGAAATTTTACTTACATAACCGATGCCAACCGGATAGACCAGGAGGAAAGAGAGAAAATAACTGGCAGTGAAATAATGGTACTAAATGCCCTGCGCAGGGAAAAACATATTTCTCATTTTAACCTGGAAGAGGCTGTAACAGCAGCAACTGAACTACAGGTACCGCTGACTTTTTTTACACATATCAGCCACCAATTGGGCAGGCATTGCGATATTAACAAAGAGCTGCCTGCCGGCATGGAACTGGCTTATGATGGATTGGTGCAAACAGTGTAACCTACCCTTTATCCAAAAAAAAATCACATTTTACTAAAAAAATTTTGTCAGTTTTTCTCTTTTTAGTAAAATTACAGTGTTGTAATAACCAACAACCTGCACTGCTATGCCAAAGACCTTCCTTTCCAGCTACCTTTCTTTTACTAAAAAAGAACGCAGGGGAATTATAGCCCTTACAGCAGTGATACTCACCTGCATAATTATTCCTTTTTGCTATTCGCTGTTTGTCAAACCAATAAAAAAAGACAATAAGGCATATAAAAATGAAATGGCAACTCTTACCTTAAAGCAGTACGACAGCAGCCGGCGCTATGCCAATAAAAACTATGACGATGACCGCTTTCCGCATTACAGAGATCCATCCAACCGCTATACCATTAAAGGCGAACTGTTTGCTTTTGACCCAAATACCATCAGTGCAAATGACTGGAAGCGCCTTGGCCTGCGGGATAAAACCATTGCCACTATACAGAATTATCTTTCCAAAGGCGGCCATTTTTACAAACCGGAAGACATTGCTAAAATATGGGGGCTACATCCCGAAGAAGTGGAACGCCTGCTGCCATATGTTACCATAAAAGAAATGCAAAGAGAAAAACCGGCATACAGCACTGCCTTTTACGAAAAAAAAGAATATAAAAAAGAGCGCATCACCGTCAACATCAACACGGGCGATACAACTGCTTTTATTGCGCTGCCGGGCATTGGCAGTAAATTGGCCAGCCGTATAATCGCTTTCCGCAATAAGCTGGGTGGCTTTTATAAAGTGGAGCAGGTAGGTGAAACTTTTGGCCTGCCCGATTCTACTTTTCAAAAAATAAAAGACCGGTTTATCATTGATACAACAGCTATCCGCAGGCTCAATATCAACAATCTTTCGCTGGATGAACTGAAGCAGCATCCTTATATCCGCTACCACCTTGCAAATGCCATCATACAGTACCGCAGGCAGCATGGTAATTTTTCAAAACCTGAGGATATTAAAAAAATTATGCTGGTAACTGACGAAGTATATACAAAGCTGGCGCCTTATCTTAACGTTGACTAAGAAGCTGCCTTTTTTTAAGAAATCTTTATTTTTCCGAAATTGTTCTTTGAATGGCAAAAAACTAACACCCGTTTGTATTATTTTTGCCACTCAACGATTGATAATATGAATTTTGAACAGGATGAAATAACAGCCCAGGTGGCGCAAACGGCTAAAGATTTTGCCCACCAGTATATAAAACCGCACCTGATGGATTGGGATGAAAGCCAGGAATTTCCACTTCATATTTTTAAAGAGCTGGGCAAATTGGGCATGATGGGCGTTTTGGTACCCGAAGCCTATGGCGGTACCGGCCTTGGTTATTTTGAATACAATGTAATTATACAGGAAATTGCCAAAGTATGCGGTTCCATTGGCCTTAGTGTGGCAGCGCACAACTCCTTGTGTACAGGGCATATTATGACTTTTGGCAATGAAGCACAAAAGCAGCGCTTCCTGCCAAAACTGGCTACAGCCGAATACCTGGGTGCCTGGGGCCTTACAGAAGCCAACACCGGAAGCGATGCAGGTAATATGAAATGTACTGCCGTTAAAGACGGCGATAACTGGTTAATAAATGGCACCAAATGCTGGATTACGCACGGTAAAAGTGGTGATGTGGCCGTGGTGGTATGCCGCACCGGCGAACCAAGAACAAAGGATAACAGCACCGCTTTTGTAGTAGAACGTGGCACTCCCGGCTTTAGCGCTGGCAAAAAAGAAAATAAACTGGGCATGCGTGCCAGCGAAACAGCCGAAATGATTTTTGATAACTGCCGTATACCCGATGCCAACCGGCTGGGGGCCGTTGGCGAAGGTTTTAAACAAAGCATGAAAGTGCTTGATGGCGGCCGCATTTCTATTGCAGCTTTATCGCTGGGTATTGCAAAGGGCGCCTATGAAGCATCAGTACAATATGCCAAAGAGCGCCACCAGTTTGACCAGCCTATTGCCAATTTTCAGGGTATTGCGTTTAAACTGGCTGATATGGCTACCAAAATACAAGCAGCAGAATTGCTGATAAACCAGGCTTGTGACCTTAAAATGAAAGGGCTGCCTATGACTAAGGAAGCCGCAATGGCTAAATACTATGCCAGTGAAGTGGCGGTGGAAGTAAGTACCGATGCTGTACAGATATTTGGCGGCTATGGGTATACAAAAGATTTTCCGGTGGAAAAATTTTACCGTGACAGCAAACTATGCACTATTGGCGAAGGCACCAGCGAAATACAGAAATTGGTTATCAGCAGGGAAGTACTGAAATAAGCAAGCATGAGTACAAAAGTGTTTATATGCAGTATCATTTTTTTTACTGCAATATCATGCAGCAATAACATACAGATGCCCGGGCGGGCTGCAAATGAAAAAACTGCTGTTACACCAGCTATAGATGGAGAAAAACTCTTTAAAAGCAAATGTGCCCAATGCCATAAATGCGACAAAGACATAAGTGGGCCAGCACTGAATGGCACTATGAAGAACTGGCCCGATAAAAAAACCTTTTATGCTTTTGTGCGCAACAGCAAGGAGGTAATTAAGACAAATGCTTATGCCAGGGCATTGTATAAAAAGTGGATGAATACCAACATGCCCTCCAATCCGGGCCTCAGTATTAAAGAAATTGATGCCATCATGAACTGGTGCAGTGATACCCCAACGATAAAATAACACGGTTTTCTCCCTTCAATTAAAAGTTTATCCCTACTTTAGTACAAAATCGCAGGTTGAAGAAAGCAATTATTTTCATGGCACTTACAGCCATCAGCCTTAATAGCTGGTGCTGGGGATTTTATGCCCACCAGAAAATAAATTATTTTGCTGTATTTATGCTGCCGCCGCAAATGATGGTGCTGTACAAACCCAATATCAGTTTTATCAGCGAACATGCCATTGACCCCGATAAAAGAAGGTATGCCGTGCCGGAGGAAGGACCAAGGCATTATATTGATATTGACAAATACGGCAGCTACCCCTATCCTGATTTACCCCGCAGGTGGAACGATGCTGTAGCCAAGTTTGGAGAAGACAGCCTTAGGGCACATGGCATTGTACCCTGGCATGTACAGGTAATGCTCAGCAGGCTAACCAATGCCTTCAAGGAAAAGAATTTTACACAAATCATGAAATTCAGTGCCGAAATTGGGCACTATATTGCCGATGCACATGTACCCTTGCACGCCAGCAGCAACCACAACGGGCAGTTAACCAACCAAAAGGGTATTCATGGTTTTTGGGAAAGCCGGGTACCCGAACTGCTGGCAGAAAAAGAGTTTGATTTTTTTATCGGCAAAGCAGCCTACCTCAAAAGCCCGGGCGATTATATCTGGAAAAGGGTGCTGGAAAGCGCACAGGCAGCCGATTCGGTTTTATTGTTTGAAAGGCAGCTTACCCAACAGTTTCCTGATGACAAAAAATATGCTTTTGAAGAGCGCAATGGTACGGTGATAAGGCAATATTCCTCGGCCTTTACCATCGCCTTCGACAGAAAGCTAAATGGCATGGTGGAAAGGCGCATGCGCCAGTCGATATTCTGCATTGCCAGCTTTTGGTACACCGCCTGGGTAAATGCCGGCCAGCCCGACTTAAGCACATTGGTGAAGCAGAAATTTTCTGCAGAAGACCTGAAAGAATTTGAGGAACTGGATGCCAAATGGAAGGCAGGCAGTAAAATGATAGGAAGGGAGGAGTAGACAATAACTCCTGCCTGCGCAGCTTTGAAGTAACCAATTTTCTTTACTGAATTTTCCAAATTTATCTTCCTGCCATATTTATTACATTTGCAGCCTCATTTTACTATTTCAATCGGCATCATCAATGATTCATAATTTCAACGCAGGTCCCTCTATTTTACCAAAAACCGTTTTTGAACAGGCAGCAGCAGCAGTGCTTAATTTTAACAACAGCGGATTATCCATACTGGAAACCGGCCACCGCACAGCAGCTTTTGAGGCGGTAATGGAAGAGGCAAGAGCGCTGGTAAAAGAGTTGATGCTGCTTGATGATGACCATGAAGTACTTTTTTTACATGGTGGTGCCACTACCCAGTTTATGCAGGTGCCAATGAACCTGCTGGACGATAAAGAAACCGCAGCTTTTGCAGATACCGGCGTATGGAGCAGCAAAGCCATTAAAGAAGCAAAACTTTATGGCAAAGTGGAGATAGTATGCAGCAGTAAGGAAAGCAATTATACATTTATTCCAAAAGATTTTGCTGTACCCAATGATGCAAAATATTTTCACATCACTACCAACAATACCATCTATGGCTCACAGTGGCAAAGCATACCCAAAACAAGCAATGTGCTGGTGGCAGATATGAGCAGCGATATTTTAAGCAGGGTGCTGGATTTTAACTGCTTTGACCTTATTTATGCCGGTGCACAAAAAAACATGGGGCCTGCCGGTGTAAACCTTGTAGTAGTAAACAAAAATATACTGGGTAAAGTAAAGCGCAACATTCCCACCATAATGGATTACCGCAATCATATTAAGGAAGGCAGTATGCTTAATACACCGCCGGTATTTGCCGTGTATGTATGTATGCTCACACTGCGCTGGCTGAAAGAACAGGGCGGTGTGGCAGCAATTGAAAAACTCAACAACCAGAAAGCGGAACTGCTCTACAGCACCATTGACAGTAATCCCATTTTCAGGGGTACCGTGGCAAAAGAAGACAGAAGTAAAATGAATGCTGTGTTTGTAATGGACGATGCTGCTGCCGAAACAGCATTTGCAGCAATGTGTGCTGCTGAAGGAATGATTGGCGTAAAAGGCCACCGCAGTGTGGGCGGCTTCAGGGTGTCGATGTACAATGCACTCACATTACAAAGTGTACAGGCGCTTACTGACCTGATGAAACATTTTGCTGAGAAAAAAGGCTGAACTATACCCTGTCTTTAAAAATGTATATTTCCATTTATTTGCCTGTTTAATATTGCAGCAAAAAAAAACTGCATATACTTTTACTACTCACTTATTTTATGTAGTGCAACATTATTATGTCTGGATACCAAAATAATGTTACCCATTTCAATTAACATAAATTCCCTGGCTGAATAATTGGAATGATTTTCAAAAAAATGCATTATCTCCTTATAATCAATTGGTTCAGCAAGATACGTCATGTACATCTGAGGCAAAAATCAGTGTCTTAAATGTTAAATAAAGGGCTGCCCATGTTATTTATCCGGAAACAAAAATGAAAAACGCTAATTTTGCACCAAAAATAAACAAGATGGTTACAATCGCCCCTTTTAAAGCACTGCGCCCCGAAGCGCAGCATGCCCGGGAAGTGGCAAGCAGGCCCTACGATGTACTGAACAGTGCCGAAGCAAAAACTGAAGCCCAGGGCGACCCCAATTCATTTCTGCACATTACAAAAAGTGAAATTGATCTTCCGGATGAAATTGATATTCATTCGCAGGAAGTATATGATAAAGCCAAAGAAAATCTTGATGCGTTTATCAGCCGCAATATACTTTTCAGGGAAAACAAACCCTGCTATTATATTTATCAATTGATTATGAATGGCCGCAGCCAAACAGGCCTTGTGTGTGGCAGCAGTGTGGATGATTATGAGAATGACCTGATTAAAAAACACGAATTTACCAGGCCCGAAAAAGAACAGGACCGCATTAACCACATAAAAACAACTGGCGCACAAACGGGTAATGTATTTCTTGCATACAGAAACGTGGCAGCAATGGACGAACTGGTAAGTAACTGGAAAAAAGACAAAAGCCCCGTGTGCGATTTTACTGCTGAAGATGGCATACAGCATACCATCTGGATTGTAAACAGCGATGGGCCGATTGAACAGATTACTGCTATTTTTAAAGAGCAGGTTCCCTGTACTTACATTGCCGATGGGCACCACAGGGCAGCTTCGGCAGCAAAAGTGCGCAAGGCATTGGGCGCCGGTGCACAAGAGGGAGCAAACTACTTTTTAACTACCTTATTTCCTGCCGCCGAACTGGCTATTATGGATTACAACAGGGTGGT
>JANMDL010000005.1:0-3312 GCA_031376295.1 Chitinophagales bacterium | reverse complement strand
ATGGTAACTTTTCTTGGTTCTAATTTTATTTCCTTTCCCTGCCTGGCCAGTTCGTACAGCGCCACACCGTTTTTTTTTATGGCCGAATGCATCGGTGGCAATTGCTCTATATCGCCTGTAAATGTGGCCGCAGTGGCCAGCAACATTTCGCTGGTTACAAAAGCATACTCTTTTAATTGCTCCGGTTCACTTTCAAGGTCGTAAGTAGGTGTAACGGCACCAAGGGTGAAAGAACCGGTATACTCTTTCTCCTGCGCCATATATTCATTGATCTTTTTGGTAAACTTACCTGTGCACACAATCAGCATGCCCGTTGCAAGCGGGTCAAGTGTACCAGCATGACCAATTTTTTTTATCCAAAGAATACTGCGCAGGCGGCGCACAATGTCGAATGATGTCCAGTGCAGCGGCTTATTGATGAGCAATACCCTGCCTTCCTCGTATTGCTGCCGCAGTTCGGGTGATATTTCAATACGCTCCCTTTGCAAATGCGTGGCACCGGCGCCAAATTTTTCAATATGCCTGTTACGGTATGTTTGTTTTTTTACCAATTGTTTGTATTTGTGCAACTGCTGCTGTAATTACTCCGGCTACAATGCCTGCTTTGCTTTTATCTCTAAATATTTATTAACCGTATTTACTGTCAGGTTTTCAGGCGTGGTAAGCACAGAAAGTATTCCGTATTTACTTAGCTCTTTTACAATAAGCCTTTTTTCAAATTCAAATTTTTCAGCGACTGTTTTAATGTACACTTCTTCAATATTGGCCGCAGTTAAATGCGACAGTTTGTGCAGCTCCGTATTCTCAAAAAATACCACCAGCAGCAAATGATGCCTGGCGATGGAACGGAGGTAATTGAGCTGCCTGCGCAGGCCGCTCAGCGATTCAAAGTTAGTGTACAGCACCAGCAGGCTCCTGTGCTTGATGCTTTTGCGCACCTGCATGTACAGCATTTCAAAATCACTTTCAAGGTATGCTGTTTCCTGGTTGTACAGCAGTTGCAGTATATTTTCCCGTTGTATGGGTTTGCGGTCGGCAGCCAGCAATGTACCCGGCTTGTGCGAAAAAGTAATCAGCCCTATCCTGTCCTGCTTTTGCAGGCACACATTGCTCAGTACCAGTGTACTGTTAATGGCATAATCTAAAAGGGTAAGGTTATTAAAAGGCATCTTCATCAACCTGCCCTTATCAATAATGCAATATACCTGCTGCGATTTTTCATCCGTATAATTATTCACCATCAATAATCCTTTGCGGGCTGTGGCTTTCCAATTAATGCTACGGATATCATCACCACGTACATATTCCTTTATCTGCTCAAACTCCATGCTGTGGCCAATTTTACGCATGCGTTTGTTGCCATGCTGCGATTTAATGGTCGTCTGGCTCATCAGTTCATACTTGCGCAACTGCATAAACGATGGATATACAGGCACCATCATCTGTGCTGCAATATCATGCCGGCGCATCAGCAAACCCAGCAGAGATTTGATGTAAATGATGATGTCGCCAAAACGGTATTCGCCCCTTTCGGTTGGCCGCAGCTTGTACACAATATTCCGCTGCTCCATTGCCCTGAATCGTTGCTTCACTTTCCAGTCTCTTTTTTGAAACTGCTCCGGCAATTCATCAATAATTTCAAAATCAACCGTAAAAGGCATTTCGTTTTTTATCTGCAGTTCCACTTTATTGTCGTCGCTGTTGCTGAACCTGTCGGCAGTTTGCCTGTTGGCAAAAGGCTTTTTACCCACAAAAAAAAGGAATATATAATCCATTACCGTAAGCGCTGTTAATACCAGCAGGCAGGCTTTGGCTACAGGCAATACTTCCGGTCTGAAAAAAGAAATGATGAATAACTTAATGCAGAAACCCATTAACAGGAAAAACCGCAGGGTAAAAAAAAGATGTGTATGTATGTATTTAAAAAACATATTGCTGTTTATCTCGGCACCTCAATGGCTTTTAAAATATTGTCAATCAGGTCATCCGCAGTAAGGCCTTCCATTTCTTTTTCGGGCGTTAAAATGATGCGGTGGCGCAGTACATGAGGCACCATTTCCACAATGTCTTCAGGCGTTACAAAATCCCGGCCCTTAATGGCAGCATTTGCCTTGGCAGCTTTTAATATGGCCAGCGATGCCCTGGGCGATGCCCCAAGATAAAGCGCAGGATTGTTGCGGGTTTCGTTTACAATTTTAGCGATAAACTCTAATAATCTTGGCTCGGTAATTATCGTTTGCAACTGCTCCCGGTAATGCTTTATTTCATGCGGGGTAAGCACTTTTTTTACCTCATCCATGGCCTGTGCCTGCGATTTGTGCTGCTGATTGGTAAGGATGGCTATCTCTTCCTGCAAAGAAGGATATTTTACATCTATCTTAAACAAAAAGCGATCGAGCTGTGCCTCGGGCAGGCGGTAAGTACCCTCCTGCTCAATAGGGTTTTGTGTAGCCAGTACAATAAACGGCGCTTTCATAATATGCGTATAGCCATCTACGGTAACCTGGCGCTCTTCCATCACTTCAAACAATGCTGCCTGGGTTTTTGCAGGCGCCCGGTTAATCTCATCTATCAGTACAATATTACTGAATATGGGGCCCGATTTAAACCGGAAATCACCATCTTTGGGGTTAAATACTGAAGTACCTACCACATCACTCGGCATCATGTCGGGGGTAAACTGTATCCTCGAAAAATCAACATCAATGATTTTTGCCAATAGTTTGGCGGTAAGTGTTTTGGCCACACCCGGTACACCTTCAATAAGTATATGGCCGTCGCTCAGTATGCCTATCAGCAACAAATCCACCATGCGCTGCTGCCCCACAATCACTTTTGCAATTTCTGCCCTTATCTCAAACAATGACCTGCTGAGATTGGTAAGGTCGGTACGCTGCTGAAAATAATTCTCTTCCATTAGTTTCTTAGTTTATAAAAGTTTTGAATCTGCTGATTTAGTGAAAGTAACTGATAATCATCAACAGCAGGGCTGTGCAATGTATTGTTGATGGTACTGTACAGGATATCCACTTTATCCTGCGGCACGCCACTCTTTCTGCTTAAGGTAGTAATAAATTCCTGGCTGGGATGATTGGTATTTAAAAAATACTGGTTGCGGATAAATTCATTAAAATATGTGATCATTTTTTCGGCAATGTTCTTATTGTCCTTTTTCTGAAGATAGAGCAGCCCTACTGTTTCGGCAAAGGTAACGGTTGTATTTTCATTGGGCTTGCGCACGGGAATAATGCGCTGGCGGCGCTTGGTACCATTTAATACATATAATACCAGCAGCAGTAACAGCAGCCAGAA
>JANMDL010000215.1:0-5394 GCA_031376295.1 Chitinophagales bacterium | reverse complement strand
AGCAATTCATTTTTTAAATAAAAAGATTTCACCTGGTTATTTACCTGCCGCCACCGGATAATTTTACACTGGCAACTGGCATTTTCAATTTCGTTGATCACTTCTTCCGTAGTACCTCCTTTACCCAGTTTTATATATATTTCCCGTATTCCGATTATCCTGTTCTTATCCCCAACATCAAAATTCCAGGAAGCCGAAATGGCAGTTAAATATCTTTTATCCGGAAATAAATTCAGCAGGGAATGCCTGGGCGATTCTGTGTTGCCAGAGTTATTTTTTATCCTGGAATAAACAGACACAATACCGGGTGACTCAAACTGCAGGTACCCGGTATGATTAAAACTGGCCCCGTACCGGTTATAGGTAAAGTAACCATCCTTATATTTTATCTCCAGTAAATTCGATACAACCTTATGGTACCTTGCCGGGTCTGAAATTCTTGCCTGCGGAGATCCCGTATAACATAGCCAAACACCTTCAAGACTGTCAATTTCCGGCTTCATTGGCTGATAAGGAAGAATATTCATGTCCTTCCTGATGGTTTCCCAGTCTTTCTTTGCATTCAAAAAGTACAGGAACAAAGCAATCATTGCCATGCAAACAAGAGCCATCATTCCCGAAAATATTCTTATAGTTTTTTTCTTTTTGGAAATTTGGTTCTCCAACAGGTAGATTTCCTGTTTAGTATCTGTATGCTTCTTCTCAGTAAGTATTTCTTCATCTTTTTTATCCTGCGCCGATACTTCCAGCAGGTTTTCGTCAACCGGATTTTGCCTGAAAGCTTTCCGCCCTGTTCCATACAAATAAATATAACAGGCATCAACCAAAAATGGCCTTGGGTTGCTAACCATACCAATGAGGGCATCTTTTATCTGCCCGCCGGTTATATCATATTTCCGGTGAGGATATTCCCGGGCCTGGGGATTATTATCCGGGCTGTAACTTTCGGTTCCGAATTCTTCTGATCTTAAGGGTAACTGGTTACTGATCTCACTGAGCAACATTGCCAGCGACTCATAATTTTTTCTATTGGTGTTTTGTATTATTTCCTGCCCGGTTTCCAGTTTATACTTCTCTATTGCCTTTGTAAGCAGGTAAATAATTTCTTCTTTACCAGTTTTAATATTTTGCATAAACAGTTGAATAATAATATATTATAAAATTTCGGAAACTATTTAAGCCGTTTCGGAAACCAAGATACTCATTTTGAAATAATTCAGAAAGCCCTGAATTTGATTAAGGGATGAAAACTGACATACATTGGCATATATTTCTTTATTAACGGTTGCCAAAATTTATGCATATGATGAAATTACTAGATGCGGTAATTTGCTGTTTACCTAAACCAAATCTAATTGCCGGAGTTATCTTTTTATCCGTGTTGCTGGTTTTTCCAAATATACCATTATCGGCACAGGTGAGTGGTTTAATCACTGAAAAAGCAACGGGAAGGCAGTTGGAAGGAGTTAACGTTGCTGTAAAAAATGAAAAGACTGGTACCACAACAAATAATGCGGGCAGGTACCTCATTAAGGTTGAAAATCCGCAGAAAGCAGTGCTGGTTTTCAGCCTGGTTGGTTATAAAACCATAGAAATACCCCTTCGGGGAAGAACTGTTATCGATGCAGCAATGGAAGATTCTTCTGTTACGATGCAGTCGGTGGTGGTTAACGCCCTCGGATTTGAAACACAAAGGGATAAATTAGGCTATTCATCTGCCAAAATAAATGGCGACCAGGTTGCCAATTCGGGCGAAGCAAACCTGATAGATGCGATGGGTGGTAAGGCATCCGGGGTAAGGATTTCCCGGTCCTCAGGTTCCGATCCCGGAGCTGCATCACAAATTTTAATCCGTGGCCAAAGCACCATTACTAGGGGTACTGATCCGCTTATTGTGGTAGATGGCATTCCTATCAGCAGCGACAGCAGGGGCGAAACCAGCCAGGGTGTTACACAACAAAGCAGGTTGAATGACATCAACCCGGATGACATAGCCTCGATGCAGGTTTTAAAGGGAGCATCTGCTGCTGCACTTTGGGGTACCAGGGCAGCCAATGGCGTAGTGATTATTACTACCAAGAAAGGTGCAAGCAACAATAAACTGAATATCAGCCTTAAAACCACCTACTCCATTGATGAAGTAAATTTTAATTACCCGCTGCAATCAGCCTACGGGCAGGGAACAGGTGAGCCTGGGCGGCTAATAATGCAAGAAGCTGGGGCGATAAAATTGCCAACAGGGCCGGCGGTGCCGATGGGGTAAATACTGCTGCTGATTATTTTGTGGGCTATCCAACCGGCACCATTTATTATCCCATTACTGCAAAAAACAACAAAGAGACCTTTTTAGATAAGAATTACAACAGTGCTTTCCGCAAAGGGCACTACCTCAATACCTCTTTATCGGTGAGTGGCGGAGATGCAAGGTCCAATTATTTTATGAGCATTGGCGATATGAACCAGCAGGGCGTTATCCGCAACAACAGCAATTACCGCAGAACAACATTCCGCATCAATGCTTCCAGGCAAATGAATACATGGCTGAAAGTTTCTAATAAAGCTTCGTATGTTTTAACAAACTCCGACAGGGTGAGAAGGGGTGCAAGCAGTGGCGGCGTAATGCTTGGTTTATTGCGTACCCCGTCAGATTTTGATAATACAGATTATGCTGGCAGTTATTATGCATCACCCACTGCAGCTTTTGTACCGAACAGGCAAAGGGCTTACAGAAGCTACCTGGGAACAGCCACCCCTGGTTTCAGCAACCCGCTTTGGACCATTTACAAACAGGATAACAGCAACAGTGTGAACCGGTTTATCAACAGTTCAGAATTGTTCATCACCCCCAATAAATGGCTGGATGTAACATTAAGGGCAGGCCTTGATTATTTTACAGAAAGAGAAATTACCTATCTACCCTATTACACCATCAATGCCGCTTCGGGGCTGTACAGCAGGGATGAGTTTAATCAAACACAATTCAACATTGATTTCATCATAAGGGCAAAGAAAGAATTTGGAGAAAATATTAAAACAAACTTCCTGGCCGGGTTTAACTACAACAGCGCCAACGAAGGCCTGCTAAGTGCTACGGGTACCAGTTTTATTATTCCGGATGGGCCAAGGGATATTGATAATTCACTTATTGCCAACAGGAACATTACCGACCGCTTTGAAAAAACAAGAAGCAATGCGGGGTATGCTACCATCGGTACAGAATTATACAAACAGCTTTTTATAAACGTTACAGGCAGACTGGAAGCAGCATCCACTTTTGGAGAACTTTCCAACAACCGTTTTTTCTATCCATCGGCTGACCTGGCCTGGCAATTTTCTGAATTACCGCTTTTTGCCAGCTCAAAACTGCTTTCATTTGGAAAGCTGAGGGGCTCCTATGGCGTAGTGGGTATTCAACCCACGGCTTACAGAACGTCCACCAATTTCTTTGTACCCAACTGGACGGAGCTGCTTGATCCAAACCTTGATGGCAGCCTTTTCGGTACCGGTACTTATGTTCAAAGCCGGTCAAAAGGAAATCCATATTTAAGGCCCGAAAAGAAAAAAGAATTTGAAATAGGCACTGATTTGAGGTTCCTGGACAACAGGCTTTCATTAAGCGCTACGTATTATTCCAATAAAACCACCGATGCTTTACTGGACATACCACAGGCACCTGCAACAGGGTACAATACACTATATGCCAATGCAGGCTCCATTCAAAACAAAGGGATAGAGCTGGACCTGTCTTATGAAATATTTAAAAAGAAAAAATGGATGGTAAGTGTTGACTGGAACTGGACAAGGAACCGTAACCTGGTAACCGATTTAGATGGTTCTGCTTCTATTTTACTGGGTGGGCTTAATGGTGTTTCTTCCAGGGCTGTTGAAGGCTATCCGCTGGGGGCGCTTTGGGGCATTGGTTTTCAAAAAGATGTAAAAGGTGGATATGTGCTCAATGCCAACGGATTTCCGGTATCAGATGTGGAACAAAAAGTGCTGGGCGATCCTAACCCCGATTGGAGAAGCGGTTTAGGATTAAATGTGGAGTATAAAAACTTTAAATTGTATGCATTGTTTGAGCATTCACAGGGTGGAGACATTGTTGATGCTACCGAAGCCGTATTGCTTGATTATGGTGTAAGCCGCACAACGGGTAATGAAACAATAGCCACTACCAATCTTAAAACCGCCAGTGGTGCCACTATTTTAGCAGGCACACCATTCAGGGGTAATATTGGAAATTTTGGTGGCGGGGATGTAGCGCTTGACCAAAGCTGGTACACCGGCCTGGGCGGATTTTTTGGAAATGTACTGGAGCCTTTTATTACAGATGCCAGCTGGACCCGGCTTCGTGAAGTAACATTGTCTTACCGCATCGGGAAAAAGCATCTCCCAAAATTTACGGGGTTAAGTTCTGTAAATATTGAAATCAGCGGCCGTAATTTATGGGTGAACAGCAATTTAAAAACGATTGATCCGGATAGTAACCTGGAAGGTTCCGGCTCCGGCAGGGGTATTGTTTATTTCAATAACCCGGGCTCCAGGTCTTACCTGTTTACCATCAAACTCAACTTTTAATTTACTAAACTGCATCAACATGAAGCATAAAATTGTATTGGTAACCGTACTTATATCCCTCTTTTTTTTATCCTGTAAAAAAATGGTGGATGGTATCAATACCGACCCCAACAATCCGCAGGACGCAACAGCCTTAACCATGCTTACAGGCGTTGAGCTTTCGAATGTAATTGTACAGGAAGGCGAACTGGCAAGAAGGGCCGGTATGTGGAGCGGATATTTTTCCGGCCAGCTTTTTCAATACAACAGCTACCAGTTATACAATGTAATTGCCAACGATTACAATGATACCTGGAGCCAGGTATTTGCAGCTACCATAAAAAACTGCCGCCTGATGAGGCAAAAATCATTTGAGGTGAACAACCGCAGGCTGGCAGGGGTGGCACAGGTGATAGAAGCACATTCAGCCGGTACAGCACTGGCTTTGTGGGGAGATATTCCTTACAGCCAGGCATACAATGAGCTGTATCCTAACCCGGCCTACGAGCCACAGGCCAGGGTATATGATTCCCTGCAGGTATTGCTCGACAGTGCCATCAGCAACCTTAATTCAGCATCATTTATCAGCTTTGCTGCACAGGATATCATTTACCAGGGCGATAATATTAAATGGAGGCAGGCAGCTTACACATTAAAAGCCAGGTATTATTTACAAACAAAGCAATATGCTTTAGCACTGGCAGCAGCACAAAATGGTATTGGTGCCGCAGCAAATAATATGGTGATGGCACATATTGATAATGCCAATGGCTCCAACCTGTATTCACAGTTTATGATTGATGAAAGGCCCGGCATTATGACTGCTGCGGGAACCTA
>JANMDL010000211.1:0-15843 GCA_031376295.1 Chitinophagales bacterium | reverse complement strand
CACTGCTGACATTGACAGTATTTACTTTAACACTGGGCTGTATAATCCTGGCAATTATAACCGCTACCCTGCCGGCGATAATGGCCTTGCCTCCTTTACTGGCAAAGCTGATGATGATGGAAAATTTAAAACCCCTTCTTTGAGGAACGTTGCGTTAACAGCCCCTTATATGCACGACGGCAGCATCAATACATTGCCTGAAGTGATTGATGTGTATGCACGCGGGGGCCGCAACATTACCAGCGGCCCATGGGCTGGTGACGGATACCTGAACAGCAATAAAAGCAACCTGGTAAAAGGCTTTACCATCAGCTCCGAAGAAAAAAAACAGTTACTGGCCTTCCTTTATGCACTTACCGATTCATCCATCCTGGTAAATCCTTCTTTCAAAAACCCTTTTGTGCCATCGTCCAAATGACTATTTTTGACAATACAAACAACTACATGAAAAGGATTGTTTCTCTTTTAGTGTTTCTTTCAGCAGTATTTATATATGCCTGCAACGATAATGCGGTAAGTAAAACTGCAAATGATCCGGATGCTGCCAGATATGCAGCCGAATCCGTAATCAGTTCAGATTCCATTCAACCTGACTTTCCTCTTTTCCGGGAACGGCTGGCAAATATCAAAGCTGTATTGGCAACGCCTGTTCCGGTATTACTGCTGCCTAAGCCAGACAGTAACCAGGCCAGGGCGCAGCAAATAGCCCTTGCTGATGCACGTTTTACTGAAAACCTGTTCGACAAAAAATTGCAGCAGCCTTTTTGCAATGAGATATTCAACATATACAAAGCCAGACCCCAGGAAATTCCCAAAGGCCACTCACCTGCCGCAGTATACCGTGTGGAACTGTATAATTATGCACTTAATCTTACCACAATAGCCGTTACAGATATTACATCGCAAAAGGTAATCAGCATCAATACTTTTCCTCAAACACAACCTGACCTCAATCCTGCACTTACCGAACTGGCCACCCAGATAGCTATTAACTCCCCTGATGTAATTAAGGCTTTGGGTTATAAACCCGACGAAAAAGAAGCATTGATGGCTGCTACTAAAACTTCCCTTAACCGCACAAAATGCGAACGCAGTATGCATCTTTGTGTAGCGCCAACTTTTATAAAAAATGACAAGGCATTATGGGCAATTGTGGACCTTACTGACCTGCGGCTGGTAGGCATACGCTGGACGAATGTGGGTACTACCGGCCCGGCAGAACGCATCAGCGAAAGAAAACTGCAGTTTGAAAAAATAATGGAATGCAACTGCAAAACACAAAAAGCAATTGATAAAAATGGATGGAAAATGAATTACATACTCACCAGTTCGGATGGCCTGCGCATCAGTGAAGTTTATTTTAACAACAAGCTGGTGATGCACAATGCAAAACTGGTTGACTGGCATGTAAATTACAGCAATACGGACGGATTTGGCTACAGTGATGCTGTGGGTTGCCCTGAATTCAGCCAGGCTGCAGTAGTAGCGGTAAGTGAGCCAAGGATAAGTGAATTAATTCAGGAAGGAAAGGCTGCGGGCTTTGTGCTGGAGCAGGAATACAAAAGCGAACAATGGCCAAGACCCTGCAATTACAGTTATGTGCAACGTTATGAATTTTACAAAGATGGCAGCTTCAGGGTGGCTGCCGCCAGCCTTGGCCGCGGATGCGGTAACGATGGCACTTACCGGCCGGTAACAAGGATATGTTTTGCAGGAGAGCAGAATAATTTCAGCGAATGGCTTACTGCCGGCTGGCAACCATGGGCAAAGGAGCAATGGCAGCTTCAGGGCCCTCAAACCAATTATACACCGGAGGGTTACCAGTATAAAATAACAGACGCTGCCGGCAATGGTTATTATATGGAACCGGGTAATGGTCAGTTTAAAGATGGCGGCAGAGGGGATAACGCTTACGTATATGTTACAAAGCTTGATGCCACCAGGGATGAGGGTGAAACAGACCTTGTTACCATTGGGCCATGCTGCAATACCGACTACCGGCAGGGGCCGGAAAAATTTATTGAACCAGTACCGGAAAATATCAGCAACAGTAAACTGGTTGTATGGTATGTGGCCCGGTTAAAAAACGACAATACAGCCGGCAAGGAATATTGCTGGGCCGAAAGTTACCTGGAAAATGGTGTTTATAAAACAAAAGCTTATCCCTGTTTCAGCGGCCCTATGTTTACGCCTGTTTCTGCCGATGCAGCTAAAACTGCTTTATTGGTTAATCATTAAAATAATAAACTGATGGCAAAAAGATACCTGCTCTGGTTTTATACTGTGCTGCTTACAGGCATGGCATCCTGCGGTGAAAAAATGGATGAAGTTGAAGTAACACAAATAGGCATTACCCCATGCCAGCGGCAACCGCAGTTCCTGGCAGGTACCGGTTTTAATACAAAACGTTCGGCCCTTTCCACTTCAGAAAGCAAGATAAAGGGCCTGGTATTGGTACAACTGCCCGAAAGGCAGGGTGATACTGCAGGCAGAAAAACCTGGCAGCACCCAAGCTGGAAAAATTTTGGGTGGATGGGGCCGGTTACTACAGATGAGCTGGGTAATGCATATACGGCACCAATACCTGTAATTAATATTCTTGATAATCCGCCCGGCAAACAAAATATAGTGTATAAGGTTGACAGTAAAACAGCCGTAATGACACCTTTGGCTGACCTGCCCGGTGCTGATAGTGCTGCAAAAGGAAATGTATTTGGGCTGCTTGGGCTTTATTATGATTGCCATGCAAAAAAATTGTATGCCAGCAGTGTTGCGGGCTCTGACAGACTTACTGAAAAAGGAATTATTTACCTGCTGGATTCTGAAAATGGCAAAGTGCTGGATAAACTAACTGGCATGGATGCAATGGGTTTGTGTACAGGTGGCGTAACTGGTACAAAACGGCTTTACTTTGGCAGCAGCCGTAACACTGCTGTGTATTCGGTACAACTTACTAAATCCGGCGAATTTAAAGGCAGTCCTCAAAAAGAGTTTTCGCTGGATATGCTAGGGCCAAGGGGTGATGACAAAGCGAGGCGCATGCGGTTTGACAAAAATGGCGACCTGCTGGTACATGGAGTGGAATTTAACTACAACCTCACAGCCCCAACAGAAAAACAGGAAACGATTTACCGTTTCAGGTACGATGAAGAAGGAAAAAAATGGGAAGAGGTACGCTGACAGCAACAAGCCAGCTTCTCCCGGAATTAAACAGATTGACGCTTTGTTACCAGATACTTCCTGTTACAGGAAAAATAATTTTGCCCATTTTGGCCGCACATCATTGTATGAATATGACAATAATGTGAGCGAAATCCCAATCAATCCATTAAGCACACCTGATTGACCAGTGGCATACTTTTCTTTTTCAATATCCTCATCAAGATACGCCATAGTCCTTTCTGTCCAGTAAGTAAAAGCATTAAGATATTCTTCTTTGTTGCCGTATTCACTCAATTTTTTATAAAACATAGCGATACCTGAACTGCCATTCAAAAAAGAACTGTTGTCAACCTGTGTTTCTTCAAACTGCTTCCGGGCTATCGTTTGCAGGCCTATCCTATCGGCCATTTCTTTATAATGCCTGTTGCCGGTAAGCAAATTCATTTCATAAAGCAGCAATATATGATTCAGGTCGCTGTTAAACCAGGCAAGCGTATCAGACGTTTCTACAAAATTACTTTTCCTTTTAATCACGGGGGGAAAAAATGAATAACACTCATCTTCGTAATCAATATCCATTTTGTGATGAAGAATAAATCCCACCCCTTCTTTCAGCATTTTTTCAATTACTTCATTCTCCCTGTTATAGCCAAGGCGGCAAGCCATCAGTAATACCATAAGATTGCCGCATAAGCCATAATACAAGCCAAGATTTAATTCCTGCTTATCCTGGGATTCAGTATGATACCTGGCAAAAGTGCTGTAAACATCTCCATCAGAATAACGGTTCGTTAATGTTTTCACTATTCTGTCTGCACATTCTTTCACAGTTGGAGTCTGCTCGCAAAGAAGCAGGTAATATAAAATACCATAAGCTCCTTCCATATAGCCGGATTTTCTTTTTTCCGTTTCGAGCATAGCACTGCCCACCAGTTGTTCATTAATTAGCGCTGTATCTGTTTTAGTTGGGCCGGCATCAAACCCATCCTCCCGGAGTTCGCAAAAAAACCACAAAATGCCAGCGAGACCCTTCAATGAAAGATTGTCATCAGCAGCATACTTCTGCAGTTCTGCAGTAAGTATATCACAAGCTTCATAAAGCCTCGCTTTATACACTTCTATACCCGTTGCCCTGAAGAGTTCATAATAATAAAGCAGTTTTGATTCTTTACCATTGATTATACCGTTACCTACTGGTTCCTGCAGCATGATTGCATTATCAATCTTTTCAATATAGGTGTGAGCCGATTTCTTCATACATAAAACTTTGTACAAATATATTTCCGCAGGATATCTGCACCTATGTTGTTACATCAACTGGCAGTTTAGCAGTACAAAACAGGAAAAATGCCCAAAAGCTATTGTTATTATACAAAAAACCTGTTTTGTGTAAAAAACAGGTTATAACAGCCAGGTTTGGCTTTGGTATCTTACAGAAAATAAATTTATAAAGTGCTACTCCGTGAGGTGCAGCTAAACCACATTGATTTTCAGATTCTGAATCAGAATGAGGAGAAAAAATTCATTGTTCGCTACTGTAAGTGGTCCATATTAGTATCAGTAAAGTACTATAAAGGGTATTACCCCATGCTTTTGCTTTTAAAAAAGGCCTGAACCCTGGGCTTATAGGTATCACCCATCAATATTTCTGCTTTTATATCCTTAAGGCGGATCATATTGCCTTCTACCCCTGTTACCCTGCTAAGGGCTACAATAAAAGATTTTTGTACCCTCATAAAATATTTTTCAGAAAGTTTATCCTCCAGGTCTTTCATATTCAGGAGGGCCATTGTTTTTTGCCCGTTGTGGTAAATGGCCACATAATTTTTCATTCCTTCTATATAATCAATGTCGCACATGTTGATTTTAAGCATCTTTCCCTTTGCCTCTGTCTTTACAAAGAAATAATCATCTTCAAAAGGAACTGTATCCTGGGGTATTTCATTGCTTACTTTAGCATTCAGTACTTTCTGCACGGCTTTTAAAAAACGGGGAAAAGAAATTGGTTTGAGCAGATAGTCAGTTACATCAAGCTCAAAGCCAACTGTGGCAAACTCGCTATATGCTGTAGTGAAAACAACATTAACCTTACTGGTAAGTGATTTCACCACATCAATCCCGGATATGTCTGGCATATGTATGTCAATAAAAAGCAGGTCGGGTGCCTGATTATTGATTACAGGCATAGCAGTAACAGGATTGGTAGAGGTGCCGATAATTTCAATGTAGCCTGTTTGCTTGCAATAATGGGCAATTATATCAATTGCATGTTGTTCATCATCAAGAATAAAACATTTAAGCATATATCAGTATTTTATCTTTAAAATTGCTTTGTAAGTGTTATCATCCTGTTCAAAGTTAAGTGAAGCGTTTTGTTTATATGCAAAATTTAACCGTGCCTTTACGTTCTCCATACCAATACCATGTGATGTCTCTTTTGGCCCTTTTTTTATCTGATTAAATATTGTAAAAGTAAGGGTTTTCTGTGCTTCACTGTAGTCAAAATTCATCGTTATTGGGTACTCTTTTTTATGCATTTCACCGTGTTTAAAAGCATTTTCTGCCAGTGTTGTAATCGCCATTGGAATAATCTTCACGTTTCCAAAATCATCCCCGGTAACCTGCAATGATACAAAAATGTTGCCTTCAAAACGAAGCGAGTTAATTTTTATTATTTTTTTAACTATCCCCAATTCGTTTTTTACATAAACAAAGCCGTCCGCATCCTCACTTTTATCCAGTGCGTAGCGCATAATATCCGAAAGCAGTAAAATTCCTTCAGCAAGCTTATCTGATACAGGTAAAGCCTGAGCATAAAAAAAATTGAGGACGTTGTGCAAAAAGTGAGGGTTTATCTGCGCTTTCAGGTACGCTACTTCAGCCTGCAGCCTCTTGCGCTGAACTTCAAGTTTTTCGTTTTCTGCAATAAGCAGCCTTTCTTCAGTTTTACGGTAGCGGGTTAAAAAATAATAACCCAGGGAAAAGATCAGTACTTTTCCATCACTGGACAGGGAAAGCCCCAGCATATACCCAAAGGAGTAGTCACGACTATCCTGATACAGGAACTCCTGGAATGGACGGTACCCGTAATATTCGAGCAGGAATTTTACAACAATCAGGCCGATACCGAAAAGTATCCCCTTCAGCCTTGTGCTTCGTTTGGAAAGCAGGATAAGGATGCCGTAAAAAGCATAAAAAGGCAGTATGGTAATAATAAGGTTAGCAACAAAGATATCTATAACTGATTGTGGAAAAAGCGCTGCAGAATACTGCATCAGATAAAAAGTAGCAATGATATAAGCAAGGTAAAGTAACCAGAAAACAGCGTGGTACTTCTTATCTCTCATTAGTTTAAAATTGGGTTTTAAACATAAATATACTGGAATTCCTGTTATTATTATAATCAAATGAGCCATATTAAGCCTTATCCATTTGATTATACCTGGTAAAATATTTATTATTGTATAAGTACACCCCCGGCAACTGCGTAAACAGTGGTTGTATAAGATGTGGGAATATTTGTATTAATATACAGCTTGTCCGTAATTGATGGCGCCGCTAATTTGCCACCCGGCGTGTACTGTGTTATTTGCTGATTAAGAAGGGTAATGTGATTTTGCTCAAACTGAGATTGCGAAATTGCTTCGTTTCTTTTGATTTAGCTGTAAAAGAAAGACTTAGTATTCCGGCTTTTAACTAATTCTCTAAAAACATACTACACCACATTACCCTGAACATTCCATCACAACAACACCCATTTAAAAATACAAACTGGTATCTTTCTTATAAACATAAACTGCTATTGCAATAAGGTAAAAAAGGTATAAAATTTTTGTCAGAAAAGCTTAAACAAGCAGCCAGTTCTACCCGGGGCATACCAAAAAAGAGCCGGATCAATTCAGGTCCCGACCTCCCGTTAGTAACTCAATATTATTGCATTAGTATACCTGGCGCAGTGCAGACAGGGGTTGTATAAGAAGTGGGAATATTTGTATCAATGTTCATTACATCCATATAAGCCTGAACACCCAATTTACCGGCTGGAGTGTACTGCATTTTTTGTCTGTTGAGTGTTGCAATGGTAACTTTGCTTAAAATTAATCTGTTTGATTGTTTCATTTTTTTTAATTTAGTAGTGAAGATTTTTTTGAATTCTCATCGCTGATTAAATTCATAATGAAAGTACATTCCCCGAAACCGCATAAAAAACTAAATACACAAACCCATTGTTTAGCTGTACAAAACCGGGTAAGCAGTTGCTTAGCATGATAAAATTTCCGGAATTGGATAAAAGGTTAATGTACCTGGCTGTAAATACAGGTATCAGGTGTGATTTATTGAGACGGGTGGTATAATACGCTCACTCAAGTAAAATAAGACTGCCCCAATCAAGTTTTTTTTCTGAGAGGTACGACATCAGGGCCAAGCCTATACCAGGCAAACCCTCTATCATATTAAGCTGGCTGCCTGTGGTATTGTTTGTTTCAAGTTCTTTATCAATGGCATTAATTGTTTGCTCCATCCAGAAAGATGCGGCGCTGCTGCAGCATTCCAGGCCCGAAAGTTCACCCAATACCCTGTAAAAATGTGATACACCTCCCGTTCCATGACAAAGCTGTGCACCATCAAGTAAAGTGGTGTCAAAATTGATGCGTGAAGTTGATGCCGTACAGATGCTGTTTGCCGCAACACTGAAACTTTCATCTTTAAAAAAATCAGCCGCCTTATGTAGAAACAATACCTGCCCAAGGTCTCCGTAGCACCAGGCCAGCCTGTTATTGTTGGTAAGCTTATTTGTTGCCGGGTCTGCAAACGAAGGAAAAAAGTTGCATTCAGCCCTGCTAAGAGCAGCACTTTTAAACCCAAGCAGGTAGCGGGCATTCCTTAATAATTGTTCTTTTATTTTTCCTTTAATACCACCAACTGCATAGGCTTTCATCAGGATTATCATAAAACCTGCCTGCCCATGAGAAAGCCCTAAATTAATAATTTTCTTTTCATTGGCATTGCCAATAGCAGATACAATCCAGGGTTTATCAGCAAGCAGATATTTTTTTTCTACCAACCTTAAAAATGGCTGCAGAAAACTGTCATCCCCAAAACTAGCTGCATAATGATTAAAACAGTGCAGCAAACCAAATGCCCCATGTACAAAATCGTTGTAATCATTTTCTATACCGGCAAAAGCACATTCGAGCAGGTTTTCGCCCAGTTCCTTAAGCTCGGTTTTCATATCTGAGCCAATAAGTCCTTTTCGTACAAATAACACAAGCAGGTAGAAAAGGCCTGCTGCTCCGCTGCAGTAATATGGCCCGCTTAGGTTTGCTTTGCCATTATTAAAACCAAGCAGCACTTTTTCAATTCTGTCAAGGGAAGCTTCAGCATACTCATCTTTACCAGTTGCCTCATAAAGATAGTAGAGATAGTATGCAACAGCAAGTTCGCCTCCAAACAAAGAATCATTACCCGGAGCACAGCCGGTTATTATCTCCGTTATTTTTTCTAGCTTTTCACCTGCCTTTTTTTTCAGATCCATTCCAAAGTTAATTATTTCTGTATTTTGCAGCCGTTACTTTATATACTCATACCTTACTGCTTCAATAACTTTTCCCCTCAATTTTTAGCCGGAACCGGTTGCGTCAAAGGGTTTGCAGACAGTGCCGTATCCTGGGCCCGTACTCCTTTGTAATAGCGGTATAAAAAATCATACAGCACCATTTCATGCAGCCTGGCCTTAGTTGCCACCACCCTGTTTACCAGCATGTGAATATAGCTTCCAAGCAGGTCAAACAGTGGTACTTCTCCCTGGCCCTTTTCAATTACATTTCTTAATGACATTGCTATTGACGCCATAGCACTGTTCTTTTCATTCAGTATTTCAATCAACGGCCGCAGGCTGCTTTCTTCGTCATTTTTTTTATTCATTATCTGCTCAATCAGGCTTCTGTTGCTCCTGAATTTGGCATTTACCTGTTCCCGCAGAAAATTATCTGCATTAAATTCACTGGCAAAGGACTGCCGCATGGTATCGCACATATTCATTCTGCCGCTAACCGGTATTTCAAATACGTCAAACAAGCCATCAATAGCCCTCATTGCCCAAAGCCAGCGGATTTGCTCCCGGTCATCGCCCCAGGTTTCGGATAGCATTTTCAGTACCGCTTCACTGTCGTGATGAAAAATACTTTCGGCATGCACCATGGTGGTGGAGCCATAGCGCTCTGTTTCCCTGTTGTATGTATCCGTTTGCACCTTCCATACATGACCGGATGACTGAAATGGCTGAATGTATTCATGAATAAGTTTAACAGCAGTATCTACTGAAGCCCCGGGTGCTAAAAGTATCCTGAACCGTATATGAAAAAGGGGGTCGGAAAATCTTATAAAAAAGAACTGAGCCAGCAGGTTATCCCGGGAAAGCATTTCCGTAATTGGTTTTATGGCATCGGTAAGTATTTTATCAGCAGATTTTACGCCACAATAAATTTTATAATACAGCCATTCGGGTGCCGCAGTAATACTATTGGTTATTCCCGGTTCCCACCTTTTTTTCTGCAGTTCCGTAATGCGGTAAGCAGCTTCGTTTTTTACCAATACTGCCACAACCTGGTTGGTGTATTGCCGGGCATTTTCATCTGTAACTGCATTGCCTTTGGGGTAAAAAAATTCCCGCATTTCAAGGCTGTTCCTTTTCTTTATTGTATCCAGAAACAGGTTTACCAGCACATCGTTTTCAAAATTTATCAGCAGCTCATTATCCCCATCCACCAAAACAATCTCTTCCGGCAATTTCCATTTTGTGGTAAATTCATTAATAAGTTTATATCGTTTTGCATCACCCTTTACATCCAGTAAATGTTTAAAATCCATATGAGCCAGCCGCCAGCTTGCCGGTGAAAGAATGGTATTTTTATATTGTACCCTTGGCAGGGTTTTCATAATATGTGTAATGCTGCCCCAATTAAAACCCAGCCCACCCCGCTGCTGCTGTAACTGCATATCGCATAAAAACTGGTACACCGGCAGCGCATTGTACTGATAGTTATGCGCATTGCTCAACCGGGGAATAATATGGCGGCCTGTTTTTTTGCAACGGAGGAAAATAGTGTCACGCTTTACAGACACCATCAGATTCTGCAGCAATACCTGGTGTTCTTCATCCAGCGACGATTTTGCCAGGTAAGGTATTTCGTATTTCCTGAAAGCGGGATGCAGCAGTACATTGCCAACCCTGCTTTCGGGAAGATGTATAATCTCTGCAAAAATCACATCAGGATTCATTGTCTCCTCCATAGTAACCACTTCCTCTATCATGGTGCGGATTACGGGGTCAGCATGGGCAAATCTACCTAAAATAGCTGCAGCGCTTGCACCCCCGCAATTTTCTATATACAACTGATTTGTACTGGCATCCACTACACGAAACATGATGTGCATGGAAGGTGGCAGATCATCGTACCGGTCGCCATTCAAAAAATCCAGGTCTTCGTCTTTTATTTCTACCACTGTTTCACCGGAATGATATGACTCAGACACTTTACGCATCAGGTATTGCTCAACCGGACCCCATTGATAGTTCTGCGTATGCTTATTAAGGTCGGTAATAACAATGTCGGCTACAAGGGGGGCATGTTCAGCAGCTCCCGATTCCAGGTAACCGATTCCTGTCTCTGTATCCAGTACCTCAAGAAGCGGCATCTCTTTTTCTTCATAGCGTTCGTAATAGCGTTTTATAAACGACTGCAGGCTTGGATTTTTTCTTTCATAATTACCCAGCTTGTTCAGTACTGCAAGTGCTTCAAACAATTGTGCTTTTATTGATGAAGGCAACCCGCCTTTAAGCACCTTACGCACCATATCAATCTGAAAAAGTTTACTCTCATCATATACAACACCCAAGCTACTTACCAACTCAATTATTTCCCTGTAGGCTTCGGCACTGTTAACATCCGCTGTATCAATCTGCTCCAGTTTTGCATTGGCACTTTCAAGTATTGATATTACTTGATGCACATACCCATTACCATCCGATGCAAAAATGCGTTTCAGCACAGAAAGTACCTGGTGAATAAACTCATCTCCGGTAATAGCCGGCTCAAGTTCGCTGACAAGCAATTGCGCATTAATCAATTCATCAATAAAAAAGGAGATTTCCTCATCATTGTTATCACTTCCTGAAAAAACTTTTTTCAGGCCTGCTATGGAAATGCCGCTTACCGCTGCCGAAAGCAGCTCCTCAAGATAATCTGTTGAGCTAACAGAACTGATCTGGTGAATACGGGCACCGGCAATATACTTGTATTCAACATAGCGTATCTCATCCCCAATTCTGTAAAAACTGTTATTCGTATAATAACGAAGGTGTTCTTTTATACCGGGCTGTGCTGCCAGATATTGTGAAAGACTGCACAAATAATGCATATCAAACCTGGTGTGTCTTTCCACAGAATTGCTTATGGTAAGTTTTTCTCCGGAATCAGTCCACTTACCCACACTGCATCCCGAAAACAAACCGAAAGGCGTACACCTGGTTACAGAACGCAGGTAATATTTTGTAACACTTTTCTTTAGTTTCTGAACATCTTTTACTTCCTTTATCTGCCCATTTTTATATTTAATACACTCATTGTACAGTACTGGTGAGGCAAGGTAAATTGATTCAAGAAAGGCTGCGTCAGTTAAAACATTGTCTATCTGGTCCTCAGTTATTGCAACAGTCATCGGGCACCTTGGTGAACGCAAAACAAAACCCGGGTAAAAACTATACGGAATATTCATATAAAGTCGGCTTAAGTATAAAGCAGTTGTTGCTTTACAGAGAAAACCAGTAATCTGATTTTGAAAACCTGCTCTCTTTGAAGTAACACAACACATTAAAAGTAATACAAAGATGTTTATATTTCAGTAAATGTTTGATAGAATACAAAAAAAATACAACTAAGGGTTTACAAGCTTTATTTACGGTGGACATACCAGATAAAAAACGCAATCAATAGAATCATACGGAGATATAAATTTGCAATTGATAATATTATAGCCAGCTTAATTTACTGACCGTAATTTTACGCACAAGGGTGGCGATACCCCTTATGTACAAATTAAATTTTCTTTAAGGAAAATAGATAAGTACAGCGGTCATAAAAAAAACCGCTGCTACGGGCTTAGTTTTTCAGCAGAGAGTATCGAATTCGAATACCGGCGCTTGGGCCGGCACCGAGCCCAAAGCGGCTCGGCCCTCGATACCTTGCGGTATACACACTTTCTCCCAACCTTAGGTCGGGATGCTCCTTCAACCTCCCGGACAATCAGAAAATAGAAAGCCCCGCAATTGCGGGGTTCGGTTTTTTGCAGAGAGGAAGGGATTCGAACCCTCGATACCTTGCGGTATACACACTTTCCAGGCGTGCTCCTTCAACCACTCGGACACCTCTCTGTATTTCGGGGCAGCAAAAATAACAGCATTTACCTTAGCCACCGAATATTTTTTGGGCATTAGCCGTTGTAATGGCTGCTACTTCCTCTATGCTCATCCCCTTTACCTCTGCCAGTTTTGTAATGATACACTTCAAATAGCTGCTTTCGTTGCGCTTACCGCGGAAGGGTAAAGGAGTGAGATAGGGTGCATCAGTTTCCAGTACAATATGCTCCAGACTGATTTTTTCCAATACTTCGGGCAGTCCGGCATTTTTATAGGTGATTACCCCGCCAATACCGAGGTAAAACCCTGCATTAATAATTTGCACCGCACTTTCGTAACTGCCGCTGAAACAATGGAAAATACCCCGCAACCCTTTCCCTTCATATTCTTTTACCACATTGATGGTTTCCTGCATGGCATTGCGGGTATGTATCACAATGGGCAGTTGATATTGCAGTGCCCATTCTGCCTGCAGGCGGAAAGCTTCATACTGTTGATCAGCAAAGGTTTTGTCCCAATAAAAATCCAGGCCAATCTCTCCCACTGCTGCAAAGGGCCGTTTTTCCAACCAGCCTTTCACCAAATCAAGTTCTGTGCGCCAGTTTTCTTTTACATAGCATGGATGCAGCCCCATCATGGCAATGCATTGGCCAGGAAATTTTTCTTCCAGTGCCAGCATACTTACCGTTTCGCTGCTGTCGATAGCAGGCAGGTAAAACTGCTGTACACCTTCAGCAATGGCCCTCTCAATTACCAATGCAATGTCATCCTTAAATTCCTCCACATACAAATGGCAGTGCGTATCTATTATGTGCATAGGTTGCAAATTTCTGTAAAAAAATTTTAACAGGGTATTAAACATTGTTGTGCAACCTCCGTCATATCCACATTCAATTTATTCACCTTTAATTTTATTTATTATGAAGAAGTTCTCAAACATTTCCAATTGGCTGCTTGCCGGAGGTATTGCAGCCGTTATCTGCCTCGGCAGTTGCAAAAAAGACAACAGCATTACCAGCCCTGAAACCGACACGCCTGCAGAAAGTGCTGCAACACTGGCTGTTACACAGGAAGAGGCCGAAACAGAAGCTGTGTATGATGATGTATTTAACATTACCGGCAGTATGAACAGTGCACAGGTAGGCGAAGACCTTGGCTTTGGCGGATCGTTGCCTGGCGCATTCAGCAATGGCCGGGATGCATCGCCTGATACCCTCAGCCGCTGCTTTACCATTACCGTGGTACCCAACATCCCCCATGTATTTCCCAAAACAGTTACCATAGATTTTGGCAGTGGCTGCCTGGGCAGGGATGGCAAATACAGGAAGGGCAAAATCGTTTCCATTTACACTGCGCCTATGCCGGTGCCCGGCAGCAAGGTATCCACCACGTTTTTGGGCTACCATGTTGACAGTTTTCACGCAGAAGGCACCCATATTACCGAAAATACCAGCACATCCAACATGCAGGGCTGGAAAAATACCGTGCTGGATGGCAAGGTTACCAATACCAACACCAATAAATGGCGCAAATGGAACAGCCTGAAGCAGGTTACGCAAACAGAGGGCAATGGTACGCCCGGCTTTCCTTTAGATGATGTATTTAAGATTACAGGCGGTGCAAGGGGTTCCAATTCAGCAGGCCATACCTGGGCAAGTACCATACTCGACCCTCTCATTAAAAAGTTTGCCTGCCGCTGGATTGTAAAGGGTACAGTAAAGATGATAAGGGATGGTCGTGAGGCCATACTGGATTATGGCAACGGGGCATGTGATAACCAGGCGGTCATCATCATCAACGGAGTACCGCACCCCATAACCCTTTAAATAAAAAAAATGTTGCATAATTAGGAATAACTATGTAATTTTACATCAGTTTTCATAGGGTACGGATTAAAAACGGGCCAGGGTTTTCACCCAGGCCCAATTTTTTTTACAGATGCTCCGCTTGCTCTCTCCTTTTATATCAATGTCTGAACTTCTATTTTAAAGCTTTAAACCTGTAACCCAGGCGGGTAAAATGCTCCAGCACTACCGGTAATGAATAACGCATGTTTTCAAAAGCCTTCTCACTATCATGAAATACAATAACAGCGCCACTTTCAGCATTTCTTAAAACATTGGCTGCGCATTTTTCCTTTGAGATTTTTTTATCAAAATCACCACTCAGTACCGTCCACATAATGATTTTATATTGCCGCAGTAATTTTATCTGTGCCTTTTTAATTCTCCCGTAAGGTGGTCTGAATAGTGGTGATTGTATCAACCCCGATGCCGCAACAATATCCTGCAGGTAACTGTCATTTTTTGTGGCCCAGCCATTCAGATGATTATACGTATGATTACCCGTTTGATGCCCCTCCGTAATGATACGCTCATAAATTTTCCTGTTTTCGCAAACGTTCTTTCCAATACAGAAAAATGTAGCTTTTGCATTGTATTTCTTTAATTCATCAAGTACGAAAGGTGTCGCAAACGGATGCGGGCCATCATCAAAGGTGAGGTACAGTACTTTCTCCTTACCCGGCAGTTGCCAGGTACAGCTACGGTACAATAACTTTAACCACCAGGGCGTTTTAACAAAATAAAACATGGTGCAAAATAAATTTAATCTTTCATTAAACCCAGCTCACCGTAACAGGTCTTAAAAAAAACAAATCATTTTATGAATACAAGAAAGCTTTTAACCCTCGCAACCACAACAGCGGTACTTTTATTGAGTGCCTGCAAAAAAAATAACAAAGATTCAGTTATTGACGAATTTGAAACCACATTTGAGCTGAGTGGCGACCAGGCAATTGCTGATAACTTAACCGAAGATGCCAATGATGTATTTAACGAAGCGGCTATGGACAAGGGGCTGATGGGCAATTCGCCTGCCACCGCCACCGAAACCATGGGCATTCTAGGTTGCGCTACCGTAACTGTAGTTCCGGCAACAGGTTTCCCCAAAACAATGACCGTAGACTTTGGTACGGGATGTATTTCTCCCAATGGTATTTTCCGTAAAGGAAAGATAACCATCGTACTTTCTGACTCAGTTCGCAAATACAACAGCACGGCTGTAATGACATTTCAGGATTATTTTGTAAATGGATTTAAAAAAGAAGGTACCATTACCTGGACCAATACCAGCCTGCCCGGCACAAAAAGCTGGCAGCGTAAGGTGGAGAATGGAAAAATCACTTCGCCCACTGGTAATTACTGGCTGCACAGCGGCATTAAAAATATAACCCAAACAGCAGGTGTAAGTACACCACTTAA
>JANMDL010000301.1:0-1515 GCA_031376295.1 Chitinophagales bacterium | reverse complement strand
ACGACGACGATGATCGTCGCCTCTGTGCGGCCGTCGCGCCGCCCCCCACGAGCGGTTGTTGCTGCTGTTGCTGCTGCTGCTGCTGGTTATTGTTGTTGTTGTTGTTGTGACACGTATCCAGATCAGAGGCAAAGTCCGTGTCAATGGTGAGTTGCAGTGACAACGGATGGCTACCAATGCGACTGTTGTTGTTGTTGCCTAATGATTCGGGCGGTGGCGGACTGGACAGTGTCACATCCTCTTCCTCATCCGAATGGATCATCCACATGAGGGAACTACTGGTGTCTTCCACGACACTTTCGAGGTCGAAAGCGAGTTGTCGCTCCGACCATTCGTCCGTAATGGCCGCGTTCAATATCAAGTGGGTCCGTTCGTCGGCTTCTTCTTGTTCCCGACGTGGATCACGCGGAGAAGAACTCAAGGACGAAACGAGACTTCGTTTCGATGTATTCTTTCGCTTGGGACTGGTCCGAACAGAATCCCGTTGCTGCTCGACGCCGCTGTTGCCGCCGTGGTTGTTGCAGGACGATGATGATCCCTGATACTGTTGTTGTTGTTGTTGCTTGTTGGGTCCGCCACCACTGCGAAAGTTGTTGAAAAGTCCCTTGAGGCGATTCTCCAACATCCACAGTTGCTCCTTGTTGGTGTTGTTGCTGTTGTTGTTGTTGTTGCTGTTGTGGTTGCTATGGTTGACTTGAAGATGATGATCCCCATCAAAGAACTTCTTCTGGCAGTGGCCTCCTTTTGGCGACGGCGATGCCATGTGAAAGTTCGGCATTCCCATGGCGTCGGTCGGCAATGCGTAGACGACGTTACCCCTACCGTGCTCCTGTTCAACGCCTTCGTTTTCCAGAACGGATACGGAGCAGCCAACAACGTTCAACCGATGCGTGAGCAGCAAAGGGAGCTGTTGCTGCACTGGTGGCGGCTCGTCCACAGTCGTACCATCGTTAGTGTGCTTCCGAACACAATCCTCGTCATCTTCTTCATGACTGCCGCCCTTACGGGCTGTACGGGGGAGGATGAGCTTGGCCAGTTGGCCTCTTGGATTCCCAAACCCCATGGACCGCCGGGTTGCGTGCTCGTTTTTTTTGCTTTCAATCGAGGATTGCTGTACCTACGCCGCTCTCTGGACTGAACTGCCCAACAACAAAAACTCCAATGGATGTATCCGATATGAGAAGCAGGAGGATTTTTCAGCAACAAGGAGGAGGATTGTTTTTTAGCAACGAGAGCGTTACAAATGGATGAAGCACTGTCTCCTCCGTTTCGGTTTTGGCGGGATTTGTGAGGCCAGATCGCCGAGCGTTCGCTCAAATGAGGCGGCGCCAACAGCCCGCATAAATGTGAGGCTCGGTAGACGTGTGGGACGTGATCTTGGATCGTGTGAGCATCCGTTTGAAAATGTCTTTGTTAATTGGTAAATGATGCCCGAGCGATTGTGTTGCCTACGTCATGTATGACGTCACAGAAACTTCGCCTCACTTTTTCGAACCCGCACGGGCGCGACAAAGG
>JANMDL010000195.1:0-1843 GCA_031376295.1 Chitinophagales bacterium | reverse complement strand
GCGAAGCCCCGTCCACTCGAATGAAGCTGCCGTCCGCGAAGTCAAGACGGCGGGGAGCGAGTTCGACTCCGAGGCGTCTACCCAGCCAAGCGATCTGAATCGCCCTGGCTTCGGTAGAGGCTCGGGTTATTGGATTCCAACCAGTTGGTCGGGGTGTTGTGCAGCATAGAACGCTGCTTCGAACTCGGCTGGTGGGACGTCGTTGAGGTAGCCGTGTAGGCGGGTGGTGTTGTGCCAGTGGACCCAGCCGAGGGTGGCGAGTTCGACGTCGTCGACGGTGCGCCACGGGCCTTGCTGTGGGCCGCGGATGAGCTCGGTTTTGTAGTAGCCGTTGACTGTCTCAGCGAGCGCGTTGTCATAGGAATCGCCGACGGTGCCGATCGATGGGACCGCGCCGAGCTCGGCGAGTCGCTCGCCGTAACGCACGCTCGTGAACTGCGACCCGGCGTCGGAATGTGTCACCAAACCCTCAAGGCGTGTGCCTCTGGACCACGCGGCCATCGACAGGGCGTCGAGGACCATCTCGGTGCGCATGTGCGACGCGACTCGCCAACCAACGATCATCCTCGAGTAGGCGTCGATGATGAAGCACACGTACGCGACACCCGACCAGGTCGGCACGTAGGTGATGTCGGTGAGCCACAAACGGTTCGCCCGATCGGCAGTGAAGTCGCGTTTCACGAGATCTGGTGACCGTGGTGCGCTGTCGTCGCGGATCGTGGTGCGCACCCGGCGCATCCGTGTGGCGCCTTTGATCTGCATGGCCCGCATCAGACGGGCGACCTGATCGCGACCGATGTCGTGGCCGTCGCGCATGGCTGCCTTCCACAACTTGTGGGCCCCGTAGACGCGGTAGTTGGCGGTCCATAACGCGAGCAGGATCGGCTGCCAGATCGTGTCCTGGATCGCTCGCGCTGACAGCGGGCGGGTCTTGCGTGCGTGATACGTCGACGGGGCGATCTTGCAGTCATGCGCTGTGAGCACACGGCAGATCGGCTCGACCCCGAACCGTTCCTTGTTGCGATCGATGAACTCGATCAACGCTTCGATCGGCGGTCGAGCTCCGCCCCGAAGAAAGACGCCGCAGCTTCCAAAATCCCGTTCACCCGCTTCAGCTCGCGGATCTCGGCCTCCATCTCGCGCATCCGCTGACGGTCCTCGGTCGTCAACCCAGCCTTGTCGCCAGCGTCAATGTCAGCCTGCTTGACCCACTGGCGCACCGACTCAACGCCGTACCCCAACTGGTCCGCGATCCGCTGCACAGCAGCGAACCCGCGGCCTTCCTCGCGAGCAAGCTGGACGAGACGCACCGCCTGATCGCGCTGCTGATCCGTGTACCGCCTGCCCTTCGGCAGAACCTTCTTCGATGACATGGCACTCTCCTTGTTTCAAAGGTAGAGAACCTCCATCAAAGCCAGGGGGATTCACACGGTCACCGAGGTCCAAAGCCTTCTTGTACGCGTTGGCCGACTGTGCGAAGGATCCGGTCAGGAACAACGATCCGGCGAAGAGCCGCCAATAGTCACCGCGCTCGCGATAGCGAGGATCGAGCTTAACGCACCTCTTGTATTCAATCACGGACGCAGAGAAGTCACCACACGCACGAAGGTGCGAGGCTAGGTTAAAGACAGCCGCCCCTTTCCCCTCACGAGGAGCGGCATCAACAGCACGACGAAGTCTAGAAGCTACCCGCTCGTGAATCTCCGAATCCTTAGCCTTGAGAGAAAGGAGATTGATGAGTAGTTCGTTAACGGCAGCGTCAGACTCCTTGCCGGGGCGTTCGAGCAGATCGAGTGCCAGATCGATTCTGTTCGCGGCGGCACAGAATGTCGCTGCAGCAGTC
>JANMDL010000193.1:0-13598 GCA_031376295.1 Chitinophagales bacterium | reverse complement strand
ATTTTTCATCGGTGTTCAATATCATCCTGAATTAAAAAGTACAGTAGAAAATCCACACCCTGTATTTGTACATTTTATTAAGGCGGCTGTGGAGTTTTCTGAAAAGAAAAATGCAGTTAAGAACCCTTTGCTGGAAAGCGAAATGATATAAACCGGAACGACTGAACTATGCGTAAGCTTTTGATGGAGGAACTGAACAGGAAGACTGTGGCAGAATTTAAGCGTTCTGAAAAAATTCCTTTGGTGGCCGTGCTGGAAAACATCCGCAGCGCCTACAACGTGGGCAGCCTGTTCCGCACAGCAGATGCATTTTTGATAGAAGCCATTTATTTAACCGGGTACACGCCGGTGCCGCCGCATAAGGAAATAAAAAAAACAGCACTTGGGGCAGAGGATACGGTGGACTTTACATATTTTGCCAATGCAGCATTGGCGGTAGAAGAACTGAAAGCAGCAGGGTACAGTATTTATGCAGTGGAGCAGGTAGAAAACAGTATCTCCTTAGAAAAATTTACTGCTGCTGATGGTGAAAAGATTGCGGTAATTTTCGGCAACGAAGTAAGCGGAGTAGAAGCAGCCACCATTGCATTGTGCGATGGCTGTATAGAAATTCCCCAGTTGGGCATGAAGCACTCACTGAATATTGCCACCGCCGCCGGTGTGGTGCTATGGGAAATCATCCGCAGCACCATTACACAACACAAATAACAGCCATTTACTTAAACCAAAGCCAGTTTTGACGACAGTAAGAAACTATCTGAGCCTCATCAAATTTTCGCATACTATTTTTGCTATGCCCTTTGCATTGATTGGTTTTTTCCTGGGAACATTTAAAGGCAAATCCCAGTGGAATTTAAATGATATGATTGGTTGGGGGAAAGACAATGAGCCGATTTCAGGGCAACCCCATTTTTCTCTGACTGCTTGGCGTGGCATTGTGATCGATCCTGTAAAATTACTGCTCATCATCGGCTGCATGATTTTTGCCCGCAGTGCTGCCATGGCCTTTAACCGTTATCTCGACAGTAGTTTTGATGCTAAAAATCCCCGTACCGCCATCAGGGAAATTCCTGCGGGCCTCATCAAAAGTAACAGTGCATTGTGGTTTGTAATTGCCTCCTGCATACTGTTTATTGCCTGTACATTCTTCATCAACCGCATTTGTTTTTACTTGTCGCCTGTCGCACTTTTTGTAGTGCTGTTTTACAGTTATACCAAACGCTTTACGGCACTTTGCCACTTGGTACTGGGTACCGGTTTGGCGCTGGCGCCCATTGGTGCATACCTGGCCGTTACCGGCGTATTTCATTTACTGCCACTTCTTTTTTCCTTTACCGTACTTTTTTGGGTAAGTGGTTTTGATATCATTTATGCCCTGCAGGATGAAGCGTTTGATAAGGAGAACAAATTACATTCAATACCCGCCTTACTGGGTACAAAAAGAGCTTTGCGTGTTTCTGAGCTGCTGCATGGGTTGAGCGCTGCCTGCCTTTTTGCTGCTGGATTATTGTTTCATTTTGGCTGGTTGTACTGGGCGGGTGTTGCCTTGTTTGCATGCCTGCTGGTGTACCAGCACCTGCTCGTAAAGCCGAATGACCTCAGCAAGGTAAATATGGCATTTTTTACCACCAATGGCATTGCATCAGTAATATTTGCCATTTTTGTTATACTTGATATGTTCCTGCACGTGGGCATACCTGCCTAAACCTTACCTTTGCTGCAATGGCAAGAATCCTTTGTATAGATTATGGCTTAAAACGTACTGGTATTGCCGTTACCGATCCGCTGCAGATAATTGCCACAGGTCTCACTACTATTGATACCAAAAACTTCATTCCCTTTCTCAAAGATTATTTTGCCCGGGAAACCGTAGAACTGGTACTGATGGGCGAACCCAAAAACTGGGATGAAACGGATACCCATGCAACCCCATTGGTAAAAAAGGCGGTGGCACAGTTGCAAAAGGAGTTTCCGCTGATGCCGTTAAAAATGGTGGATGAACGCAATACTTCCAAAATGGCAAAAGCTGCTATGCTGGAGATGGGATTGAAGAAAAAAGACCGCCGTAATAAGAAAATGGTGGATGAAATTGCCGCTACCATCATGCTGCAGGAATATTTGCAGCATTTTCACTAGCTTGTAATTGGATAGTAAGCAGGGAATGGGTAATTTTGCCTCTTTGTAAATAGTAGTGACATTAAAAATAAGTTGTATAAATGATTCTTCCGATTGTAGCTTATGGCTCTCCCATATTAAGAAAAATATGTACCGATATTCCGGCTGATTATGAAGGCCTGGATAAACTGCTTGCGGATATGTGGGAAACCATGTACAACAGCAATGGAGTGGGGCTGGCAGCGCCACAAATCAACAGGGCAATCCGTTTGTTTGTAATAGACAGTGAGCAGATATTTGCCAGCCAGGAGGAAGATGAAAAAGACGAGTACCCAGATGAACCAGGTTACAAAGGAGTATTTATCAATGCACATATTTCAGCATTATCCGGCGATGAATGGGCCTATAACGAAGGTTGCCTCAGCATACCCAAAATAAGGGAAGATGTAAACCGCCAGGCAACCGTAACACTTGACTTTCTGGATGAAACACTACAACCGCATACAAAAACATTTACAGGCCTTACGGCACGCATCATCCTGCACGAATACGATCATATTGAAGGGAAATTATTTATTGACTACATCAAGCCATTAAAGAAAAAGCTGCTGAAAGGCAAATTAGATGATATTACAAAAGGGAAAGTAAAAGTGGATTACCGGATGGTGTATGTAAAATAGCCCGGCCATATTTCTCCTGATAGCCGTATGTAAAATAGTTGTCAATGAAATCATTCAAAGTATCCTTCCGGATATGGTGCTTATAGTGCTCAATAATGCCGGTTATTGACCGAATATAAAACAGCATTAGCAAAATCTCCAGGAATGCTTAATTTGCTGGATTGAAACAGTGATAAATGTACAGAAAACTGTAAGCTGCTGCCGGTACTTTTAATCGTATAAACTCACATATCCTGCTGTATGCCACTCCTTTTACCAAAGGATTTTTACATAGTATTTTTTTACTGAAAATATAAAATATGAAGAAAGTATTACCCTTAATCTGCCTTCTGGCAACCTGTTTTATTACCGCATCGGCACAGCTGCCTGCTTCGCCAACAGCCGCAACCGATTCCAATGTAGGCATTAGTAACCCGGCGCCGCTATACCGGCTTGATGTACAAACGGCTGTGGATAATGACGGCTTCCGTCTTAGGGGTACTAACCCCGGCAACCTGAGGCTTAGGTTGAACAATACAATGGCCAATAAGGAATACAGTTTTCTTACAGGTGGGCCAACCTCCTCATTTGGTAATGGTAATTTTGTTATTACTGATGTGAGCCGGCTCGATTCTGTACGTTTTTTGATAAACGGAAATACCGGAAATATTGCCATTGGGGGAGGTACGAGTAACCCTGCAGAAATGCTGACAGTTAATGGTATGGTGCAAATGACCGGCATGCGCCTTACGCACAATCCGGGCGTTAATAAAATAATGGCCAGTGATGCCAATGGTGCTGCAAGCTGGCAACCTGCTAATGCCCTGAACCTTATTTCAGGTCGCGGTTCTTTCAATTATATTACCAAATGGACACCCAATGGCTTTACCCTTGGTAACTCGCAGCTGGTGGATGATGGTACCTATGTAGGTGTAGGCAATGTAACCCCGCAATACCGCCTTGACCTTGGCACTGCGCAGGACAATGATGGCATGCGTTTGCGCAGCACCAGCCCCGGGAACTTACGCCTGAGATTCAATAACGCAGGTACCAATAAAGAGTACAGCCTGTTGCTGGGTGGTACAGCATCACCTTTTGGCAATGGTAACCTGGCAATTACTGATATGAGCAGAGGCGATACCACAGTTTTGCTTATCAACAGTACTACTGGTAATGTAGGTATTGGCAGCAGCAATCCCAATCCACCTGAAAGACTTACTGTAACCGGAACTGTATTTACTTATGGACTGAAAATACCAATCAATGCGGGTGTTAATAAGGTATTAACCAGTGATGCAGATGGTGTGGCCACCTGGCAGACCCCTGGCTCAGGTGTAATAGGTGGCAGTGGTACGCTCAATTATATGCCAAAGTGGACGCCCAACGGTTTTACACTTGCCAATTCGCAGTTGGTAGATGATGGCAATAACGTAGGTATTGGTAATGTAACTCCCCTTCGTAAACTGGATATAAATGCCGCTGCCAGCTACACAGGCGTAAACATCACTTCACCGCAAATACCTTCGCTCAATCTTACTTCTACCAATATTACCAATACCGGCAGGGAGGTAATACGCTTTGGTGAACCCGCACCCACTCCGGGAAGCAGTACTGTAAATGCACAAATAGGGTATTACCGCACCAGCGAAGTTGTGAATGCCGCTAATTTTGTTTTATCTGTTGACAATGCAGGTACAAGGCCGGACATCTCCATCAGTAAAGCAAACAGCGGCAATGTGGGTATTGGTATAATCAATGCCACGCAAAAATTAGATGTTAATGGTACAGTTAAATCAACAGGCTTGCTGATACCCACCAATGCAGGTACGGGTAAAGTGCTTACCTCCGATGCATCGGGCAATGCAACCTGGCAAACACCTGCTGCAGGTGGAGCGAATGTTATTTACTCCAACTGGACTCTCAGTCCTTATAGTGTAAGAGATACAAGTATAGATGCTACCTGTGTTAAAGTAAGACATATTGATGCTCCTTCATTAAGTGCTGCGGCCCTTAGTTCGGGTATGGTGATGGTATATTTGAAGGTAGGTGCCGGGCTTGGTCCGTATAACCTGCCATTTACAACCGAAGCAGGTGGTGCTACAAACCAGATTACCTGTGTTTTTAATCAACAAAAAATTTTACTTACAAGGCATACTTTTAAAAGCTGCCGCTACAGCAGCAGTGTTCCTGAGTCTTATACCGGGGAACCTGTGATGGTCAACTTCGGCAGTAGTATTGAGTATCGTTATGTTATTATTCTGGGAACTCAACCCGGCGGCCGTATGGCACTTGGCCCCAACGAGCATTATGCCAGCAGCCTCAGCGATATTCCTGATATGGGGCCGGCGCAGGCAATACCCGGTAAAGTATATAGTTCAGTAAAGGATTAAACACAGCATTATAACAGGTGCTCCCCGGCTGATTAATATTTATAATTGGTATAACTTGCAGGCATGATTAAAACAATCATGCCTGTTTTTTTTTGCTTTGGTGTATCAATGGTTGCTCATGCACAGCAAAAAGGGCCGGATACTGTAATTAATGTGGGGCAGAAAGTAATTACACTTTCTGAAGTAGTGGTAAACAATAAGCTGAATGTACCTGCATTCATCATCAGGGTAAAAGAAGATACCAGTTTTTACAAGGCTTTCCGTAACCTCCGTGTATTGCAGTTTTCTGCTATCAATGATATAAGGATGCTGAAAAAAGATGGCAGTATCAAAGCATCGCTTTTCAGTAAAACAAAACAAATCCGCAGCAATGGTTGCCGTAAAATGCAGGTGCTGGAAGAACAGGTTACCGGCGACATGTATGATGACGAACGCAACTTTAATTATTACACAGCCAATATGTACGCTACGCTTTTTTTCACTAAAGATTCTGTTTGCTGGGAAGATAATATTGTAAAGGGCCGGGAGTTCAGCACGGCAGGCAAAAGCGGGATGGAAAAGCAGAAGGAGCAATTGAAAAAATTGTTTTTTAATCCGGGTAAAAGAATAAACGGTATTCCCTTTATCAGTAACAAGACCGCCATTTTTGAAGACGATATGGCAGACCGGTACGACATGAGCATTGATATGGATTTGTACAACAAAACAAGCTGCTATATTTTTAAATTAAAAGTGAAGGAAGGCAGCGAAAGCGGGGTGGTGATAGATGAAATGACCACCTGGTTCAACGATTCAACTTACGAAGTGGTGGCACGAAATTATTCGCTCAGCTACAGCGCCGGCGTATATGATTTTAAAGTAAGGATGGAAGTAGAAATGACGCATTTTGGTAAATACTTAGTGCCGGCTCTCCTGCGCTACAATGGCAACTGGGATGTTGCTTTTAAAAAAAGGGAACGGGGCGTATTTACAGCCACACTATTTGGATTTAGTGAATAGTAGCTGTATACCTGTTTTTTTAAAACAGTTCACACCACTGGATTTTTATGTTTATTTTTGAGTAATGAAGCAACTGCTTTTTATTGCCATATTTGTTCACTTATCGTTGTGTGGTATTTGTCAGGCACCATCGAAAGCTGGCAATGACCAGGGCATAATAACCGGTGAACTGGTGGATGCAATAAGCAGTAAGCCACTGGTATTAGCTACGGTCTCTTTAAAAAAATCAGGCGACTCATTGGTTACATCTTCTATGGTAAGTGCAAAAGATGGAAGTTTCCTGTTTGAAAATCTGCCATTTGGCTATTACCGTTTGCAGGTAGAAATAACAGGCTACAACAAACTGACCATTGACAGCATTTACCTGCGGGCAGACCGGTTTGACTTTAACCTGAATGAAATTAAGCTGAATAAGAAAAATACTCAATTGGCAGAAGTGATAATTTATGCCGAAAAACCACTGATAGAAAGTAAGGATGGAAAAATCACTTTTAACACCGGCGAATCTGCCCTGAGTGCCGGCGCAACCGCTACCGAACTGCTGAAACAGGCACCGCTTGTAAATGTGGATAATGATGGCAAAGTACTGCTGCGGGGCAAGGAAACAAAAATACTGATAGATGACAAACCTGTGGAGATGAGTGCGAGGCAACTGCAGGATCTGCTGGAGAGCATGCCGGGCAGCAGCATTGAAAAGATTGAAGTGATGACCACGCCGCCACCGCAATATGCCAATGAACGTGGCGGTGTAATTAATATTGTTACCAAAAAAGGGAAGGTGGGTAAAACCGCAAGGCTGAATCTCAGTTATGGTACAAGGGGCGAGGCTTCCGTCAGCGGCAACTTTGGCTACCGTAAAAGCAAATGGAATATTAATGCAACTGCCGGTTACGGATACAGCAGGTTTAACGGAAGCAGTTACAGTACCCGCCAGAATTTGTATACTGATTCAGTCAATTACTTTAATACCAACGGACTGAGCAATAACCTTACCAACCGCCCCAATGCCCGTTTTACCATTGATTATGAAGCGGATAAAAAAAACAGCCTCAACCTAACACTGCAGGCAAACAGTAATATAGCAGATAACAACAGCAATACGGCTTATGCTTCCATCAACAGCAATAACCAGCCTTACCGCCTCAGCAACAGGCTTATTGCAAGCGATGCCAGCAGCATCAGCCCCGGCGCCAATTTCACCTGGACACGTAAGTTTACCATGCCTGGTGAAGTATTAAAGATCATTACCGGCATTAACCTGAATGCCAATGAGAATGAGCGGGACTTTTATCAGCAGTTTTTAAACCCTGACTTGAGTTTTAGTGGTATTGACAGTACGCAACAGCAGCGCACAAGTGTGAGGAATCATACCATTAGCCTGCGGGTAAATTATGATAAGCCATTGAAAGATAATAAAATAACGCTGAATACAGGAGCCAATATAATCCGTTACAACAGCCACAATACATTGAATACCCTGTTTATGAAAAAGCCTGAAAATGTACTGGTACGAAACAGTCTGCTCAGTAATGATTTTTTCTTTCATCAAACGGTGGCAGCGCTAAGGGCTGCAGCACGGTACAATTTTACCAAAGATTTTTATATAAATGCGGGTGTGCAAACTGAGTTTACCAGTACCAGCTTTGAGTTGAAAGACAATACTAATGACTTTGCGAATACCTATACGGCCTGGCTTCCTTTTAGCACTTTACATAAAAAGTGGCCCGATGAAGTAAGTGCAACACTCAGTTACAAACGTACCATACAGCGGCCGGGGTTGAATGAACTGAACCCCAGTGTAGATTATGGCGACCCGTACAATACCCGTTTTGGCAATCCATACCTGCTGCCATATTATGCAGATAATGTTGATTTTATACTGGGCAAATGGAACAAAGCCTGGTACATCAATGGTTCTGTTGGGTACAATGCCCTGCAGGATATTTACAGCTCCATCCGTACCCTGCAATCCGATGGCAAAACAACCATCACCTGGCAAAACATCAGCGGCCGCAGGGAATATGAAGCCAGTGCCTGGGGCGGGCTTACACTCAGCAAAAAGTCAAAAATAAACATCAACTTAGGATATACTTATAATGTGTACAGCAATCACGACAGGGTAGTGAACCGTTTCCGCAATGGGGGTTCTTTTTACTCCGCATTAAATGGTAATTACCAGTTTACTGATGTGCTGGGCAGCAATGCCAACTTTACCTTCAACCGCTTTGCTAACCCGCAGGGCAGTGTACGCAATACGCTCAGCATGAATGTGGGGGTGCAGCGCAGGTTTTTCCAAAAAAGATTAACAGTGAGCATCAACATTATTGACCCTTTTCGGCAGCAACAAAACCGGAACTTTACCTATGGCCCTAATTTTAACCTCGAAAGTTTTTCGGCCACCCAAACCCGCAATTTCAGGATAGCCGTTGGGTATAATTTGATAAAGCCACCGGTGAGCAAAGGGAAGAGACAAGTAAAGCAGAAGAAGAAACTCAATCAACAATAAACAACCGGCAACCTTCTTTTGAGTACGACTGGTGTGCTTCGCAATCATCCCCCACATGATAGGTCATACCAGCGCTGAGGGTAAAAATTCTGCCATCGGCTAAAAGGGTGTCCATTTCACCTTCAATACAAAAAATAATATGTCCCTTACTGCACCAATGGTCTGCCTTGTAACCTGCAGTGTATTGCACCATGCGTACCCGTATATTGTTCATCATAAATACCTGCCAGTAAGCCATGCCGGTTTCGCCATTGTGTGGTTCTTGGGGGATGGTATTCCAGTTAATTGTTTGAAAGGGAAAAGGAGTCAATTGCATAGTTTTTATTGTAAATTAAGGTAAATTAATCAAGTTGCATTATTTGCTGGTTGCATTACAAAGTGAGAGATTATGATAAGCGGTTGCGGGAAACTTCTGGTATCCTTAGAATATGCCCAATAGCTGTTATCTGTATGCCCTGCCTCAAGTTCCTTTGGGTAACCAATGCATACACCTGCACCCTGTGCTCATCGCTCAACGCTTCACCATCTCCCACACAAAACCCGCAGCCCTGGCTGATGCATTGCCCCCTTTGCCCAATAAATCCTGCAGCGCTGCATAGTCTTCGGCAATTTGTTTTTGTTTGGCAGGGTCGTTTAATAGCAAACCCAGTTCATGCGACAGCTTATCTTTATTCATATCATCCTGTATCAGTTCTTTCACCACTTCTTTATTCATAATAAGGTTAACTAAGCCTATGTATTTGATGCTGATGAGTCGCTTTGCAATTTGATAACTGATAGCGTTGCCTTTGTAGCAAATTACTTCTGGTACATTAAACAGGGCGGTTTCAAGCGTGGCGGTACCACTGGTAACAAGGGCTGCCCTGCTTTGCAGCAACAGTTCGTAGGTTTTGTCATTTACATAGGTTACATTAGAAAAGGGCTTTAACAGTTCGTCGTAAAAATTTTCTTCCAGCCCCGGGGCCTTGGCCACTACAAAACTGTAATCAGGAAAGTGCTTAGATACAGCCAGCATTACGGGCAGTTTTTTCAGTATTTCCTGCTTGCGGCTGCCGGGGAGAAGGGCTATGGTATTAGATAGTTGATAGTTGATAGTTGATAGTGGAGAGTGGAGAGTGTAGACCGGGATATTCGGTTCCTCATGCATTTTCACTTCATCATTCGTTATCAGTGCTTCATCATTGGGCACTGGGTAATGGGTATTGGGTATTCGGCCTTCCTCATTCTTCCTTCCCACTTCTTCATTCGTACTTTCTGGTTTCTCATTCTTAATTCTTAATTCTTCATTCTTAGTTGTTTTAAATTCTTCCACCACCTGCACCAGCGGATGCCCCACATATTCAACTGCCCAGTTCCATTTGTTTTGGTAATACTCTTTTTCAAAAGGCAGAATCACCAGCATTTTATCAATGCACTGTTTCATCATTTTCACCCGGTTTTCCTTCCAGGCCCATACCTGCGGCGAAATGTAATAAACAATTTTAAGCCCCTGCTGCTTTGCCCATTTAGCAATGCGCAGGTTAAAACCCGGGTAATCAACCAGTATGAGTACATCGGGCTTGTACTCAGTAATGTCTTTTTTACAAAAGGCCAGGTTTTTAAAAATGGTACGCAGGTTTTTTATCACTTCCACAAAACCCATAAACGCCAGTTGGCGGTAATGCATTGCCAGGTTACCACCGGCAGCTTCCATTTTATCGCCACCCCAGCAGCGTATATCAGCCGCAACATCCAGCAGGCGCAATTCCTTTATTAAGTTGCTGCCGTGTAAGTCGCCGCTTGCTTCGCCTGCTATGATGTAATATTTCATCTGGATGTAAAATTACTCATTTTAATACAGCGGGGGGACTGGTGATGCCCGCTTTTATTTTATCCGCTATTTTTAATGCCCGCTCTATCTTTTTATCTGTTGATTTCACCATCAGTACCAATTGTATCATGCCCCGCTGCCTGCCAGGGGTTAGCGCATGAAAAATACCGTGCGCATCGCTGTCGGTGTTAAGCACTTCGGCCAACTCTTCGGGCATTTCAAACTGGTAATCACTATCATCCACCTTCAACTGTATTGTTAGTTTGGTACCGGCAGTAATGCCTGCTTTTTTCAATAATGCTTTGCCTGTAAAAATATAATAGTCTTTTATGCCTTTGCGTGGCAGCAATGCTGCATGCATGGTATGTGTGCCATTGATGGTACAGACTACCCGCCGGTTACCATTTTTTATTAAAAGTGCTGCTGCATCAGCAGGTACAGGGATGAAATGCATGCTTCCCTTCTTTTGCAGCACACAATGTATTTGCTTTGCAGCGGCCATATAGCTTAGCGTAAATATTTAAAGGCCAGCGCTGCAATGGCATATACGCAGGTAATGATAAAAATACCCCGGGCAGTTTTGTCAATTTTTTTATTCAGAAAAAATGTAAATACCACCAGGTTTGCCAGCAGCGAAAGAATAACGGCTGCCGTAACCTGGCTCGGATTCTGGCGCATAAAACTGAACATTTCGCCAAAGGAAAACATCCTGAACTTTATGAATTTATACACCAAAAAACCAAGGATGGGGGCAATGATACCGATAACGGTGCCGAGGCTGATACTGTCTTTTTTAAACATCAGATTTTCCAGTTTGTTTCTAAATATTTTTTGAGGGTATAATTAGTAAGGTCAAACTGCACAGGTACCACACTAATGTAGTTTTTTTGCAGTGCAACCACATCCGTATCTTTCGCCTTGTCAAAATTGATAAATTCGCCGCTTAGCCAGTAATACTTTTTGCCCTGGGGATCCAGCCGTTCGTCAAAATCTTCCTGGTATTTGGCATAAGCCTGCTTGCATATTTTAATGCCTTTAATTTCTTTTTGCGGCACAGCCGGAATATTTACATTCAGCAGCAAATGCTTGTCGGCCTTCATGGATAGTATACTGGTAACTATTTTTGTAACAAAATGCTGTGCGGCACTAAAGTCAGCCTCATAGCGAAAGTCCAGCAGCGAAAAGCCAATACTGGGGATGCCCTCAATAGCCGCTTCCATGGCCGCACTCATAGTACCGCTGTAAATAACGTTGATGGAATGGTTGGCACCGTGGTTGATACCGCTGAGGCAGATATCGGGTTTCTGGTGCAGTATTTTATCCACCGCCAGTTTAACACAATCTACTGGTGTGCCGCTGGTTTGCCAGCTTTCCACTCCTTCAAAAACTTCCACTTTATTCATGCGCAGGGGTGTGCCAATGGTAACCGCATGGCCCATACCGCTCTGTGGTTTATCTGGTGCCACCACCACTACCTTACCCAAATGTTTTACTGCTTCCACCAGGCTGCGTATGCCCGGGGCCGTAATGCCATCATCGTTGGTAATGAGGATAAGAGGGATTTTTTGTGTTGTTTTCTTCTTCATTGTATTCTTTGTGTACAGCAATTTGCCGCATCGTGTTTTACATTAACCCTGCTGTCTTGCTTTCCTTGCATCAATAAAACTTTTTACAAAGGCAAAAACTGCAATAGCATTGCTGATGATACAGGCAAGGAAAATGTATTTTTTTGCACCCCATTCCGGTACTTTTATAAACCGGCCAACACACATGCCCAGCAGCAACAATGTAAGTACCACCACCACATGGGCAATTATCTTATTGGCAGAAGCCACACCTTTATGCAGTACGAGGAAAAGTAATCCGAAAAATGCCGGAATGAGCGCTGTAATGGAACTATTCCCATCAGCGCCTTTAATGCCAAAATAGCCATATAAGCCCGCTGCAATCAGTACGACTGCGTTCAGAAGATTTGCGCTTGCTGCCTTCATATAATTGTAGTTTTAATAAATGATGGCAAATATACGCAACGCACACCCAAACCCCATAAAAAGAAATAAAAAACCCGCCACAAAAGCAGCGGGTTAAATTTTTAATTCTTCATTTTTAATTTTTAATTCTCACAGCTTCCTTCACCTTCCTCATCTCCTCCTCCAGCACCTGTATGCGCTGCTCCTGGCTTTTAATAATCACCTGCTGCTCCTGTATGGCTTTAATGGCAATTACCCCAAAGGACTGGTAACTCATCATCATAAACGGTGCACCGGTTTCCCTGTCTTTTTTACGAAAAACCAGGTCAGGAAAATAGGGCTCTACATCCTGGGCCATAAAGCCGATGGATTTGCGGTCGCCATCCTTATTTTCGGTATAATTATAAATGTAAGGCGTTAATTTATTGATATTATCCAAAACCGGCTGCAGGGGGGCCACATTCTTTTTAAGGTTACGGTCGCTAAGGGCGGAATAAACGCCTGTAACCCTGTCAATATTAGCCCGGAGTGAACCATTGCTGTAAAAATTCAGCGATGAATCAATGGCACTTACATACAATCCCCATTTAAGGTTGATACTGCTGGGGTGCCGCAGCGAAAGCTGGTCGCCATTGCTGAAGCCGGTTATCTGCACACGGCCTTCGGTAACATTGTTAATATCTGTTGGGTAGGCGCCAATACCCACATTGTGCCTGAACATGGCCAGGGAAGGCGTATCAGCCGTAGCCGTGTTTTGCGGTGGTGCCGTTACATAAAAGGCAAGGCCCTGTGTTTGCGTGGTTGCGGTAGGCCCTATCCTGTCAATATAGGATGAAATGGCCACATTGTTGGCAGTGCCGGATGTACCATCAATAGAGTTAAGATAATTCATTTCAAAAATAATAGTGGTTTTTTGAAATGGCTCCCAGCCTGATACTGTTTTCCTGTTTACGCCGGTAAGTACCAGTGCAGTGATATTATTTTTAGCATTCAATAAGGCGGAGTCAATCTTTTTTAAGATTTTTACCTTTGGGACCCAGTTAAAAGAAGTACCGGTATAGCCATCCATCATTTCCACACCATCGGTGGTATCCCTCAGCTGCACGCCCAGGCCACCAGGTTTCCATACATTGTCCGTTAAATTGTCGG